>DATGJI010000024.1 GCA_035295225.1 Candidatus Eremiobacteraceae bacterium
ACCGGTTGTCACGCCAGTGGCAGAGCCGGGTAGCCACGTTCGGATCTGATAAACGCTGAAAGCATCTAAGCGTGAAGCAGACTCCAAGATAAGGTCTGGAACCGCAAGGTGAAGACTCCTGGTAGACCACCAGGCAATAGGCCGGAGGTAGAAGCGCAGTAATGCGTGCAGCTGACCGGTACTAATCAGTCGGAGAGTTATTCACTCGCAATCATCATAGTTGCGAATGAAGTTGCAAGATACACACCACACTATTGACGATTTCCCGCTATGCAGTTTTCAGCGAGCATGCACGTGCGCGCTGCAAAGTTTCCGGTGCCGATGGTGGTGGGGCCACACCCGTTCCCATTCCGAACACGGCAGTTAAGCCCACTAACGCCGATGGTACTGCAACCGCAGGGTTGTTGGGAGAGTAGGAAGGCGCCGGATTACTCAAAAGAGCCGGCCGCGAGAGATCGCGGCCGGCTCTTACTGTTGTAGGGAGAGAACCGAACGTATACCGGACAAGGGTATGGGGGCCGAACTCTTCTAACGGACGGATCGCGGACGCGTGCAAACTACAATGGAAGCGCAAAGATCAGTCTCGGAAGGGAGATCTGTATGAAATCAGCATTGCGCATCGCGCTGCCTTTATTGATCGCATTGACCGCGCTGTCGTCAGTCGCTTCAGCCGGCGCGAATTCGCGGGACGGCTGCATGAACCAGTGGCTGTTCAACGGCCTATGGCGCGTCGAGGTGACCAAAGTCGAGCCGTACATGAACGGCGGCCAGCAAACCGGGTGGCAAGTCACTGAAGTCTGGCGCAACGGAACGAGCCAAGAGCTCGCCCCGAGCGACTCCGTTTTGAAAGATCAGCAGCTCACGCTCGCGAGCGGCACGATGCTCGCTTCAGCCACCACCACCGGCACAATGTCGCTGTCGAGTATGCAGTTCCACTCGTTCGCGCCCGCCGCCCAGTTCCAATACTCGCAGATCTTTGTCGCCGCCAACGTCGATCCATCGGACAAACCCAAAGCGGTAGACATCTTGTTCGACGCGGCAAAGCTCTCCCAGCTCACGTTGAAACCGCAGTTCAGTACAGCGCAGCATGATTTCCACTTCCGGCTCGACTGCGTCGCATCGGGTGCGGCCGCACAAGCTCAAGGTGGCGCGAGCGAGATTCAAGCCCGCCAAGGCTGCATGGGGCAGTGGATGTCCAACGGGATATGGCGGATGCGCGCGACCGCCGTCAACCCCGACAACAACAACGATCCGTCAAGCCCGCAGATCGGCTGGATGATCACGCAGGACTGGGTGAATCTCGCGAGCCGGCCGCTCGCGCCGAGCGACGTGTTCGCCCAGGACGAATATCTCGTCACGGCCGGCGGGCAGAACGTGCCATCATCTAACAGTGCCGGCACCTCTATGAACCAGCAACAACTGCAATTCCGCATCTTCGCGCCCGGCAGCTCGTTTACATATCAACAGCGATTCCGATGGGCCGGGCTCGACCCAAACGACAAGCCGACAAAATTGCTCGTGACGTTCGACGGCCCCAAACAAAACGCTCGAGTCGGGCAACCGCACTACACGATGCCGGCGGACTTCCGCATCGACCTGACGTGTACGAAATAGTGTGAGTTGGAGGCGCGGCGAGCCAAAAACCGGAGGAGCCGGCCGCGGGTTATCGCGGCCGGCTTTTTGTCTGCCGTCTTGGGGGTCTGCGCGAGCAATCTCGCAAATGGCAACGCGTCCGTTCAGAGCGGTCAGGTCGGAAGTCCGCATTGCGTCGTGTGAGGTAGCTTCATGCACTTGGACGTCGTGAACGTCATCGCCACCGTGGGCACGTTCGTCGTGATCGCGGCGTCGGCGGTCGCGGCGTTGATTCAACTCCGGCATATGCGCGGCAGCAACCAGATCACGGCGCTCAATGAATTTCGCGAGACACTCGAATCCGGCGAAATCAGCGAAGCTCAGCGCTTCGTGTCGTTCGTACTTCCCGACCGGATGCTTGACCAGGCCGAGCGGGTGAAAATGACCACGCTACCGTTTACCGGTGACTACGCGAAGATCGGGTCGATCGCCAACCTTTTCGAGAGCCTCGGCGAATTCGTGAAGATCGGCATCATCGACGCGAACATCGCGTGCGACATTTGGGGGTTTGTCGTGGTCCGAAACTGGAACGCGCTTGCGCCGCTGACGACCTATATCCGCGTGACGATCGGCATGCCGCAGCTCTGGGAGAATTTCGAATACTTGACGATTCTGGCAAAGCGCTACCTAGAGCGATATCCGAACGGAACGTATCCCGCAAACATGCCACGCATGCCCGAGGACCGGCGGCTGCTAAATACGATCAATCAAGACCGAAACTCACAACCAAGTTGAGGAACGTCGTTTCGTCAGGTTTGAACGCCAGCGATGAACGAGAATAGGTTGATAGCCGCCTGGGAATCGTCCATAAATCACCGCTCAACTATCCTCGCGAGCGCCGTCTGCGGATGTTTTCACTGTCGTAGGTTTTTTGGACCGGGCGAAATCGACGACTGGACGGACCCCGACAACGAAGGAGTTGGAACGACGGCACTTTGCCCAAGGTGCGGAATCGATTCCGTTATCGGTTCGGCCTCGGGATACCCGATGACTGAATCGTTTCTCGGTCAAATGAAAAGGCGCTGGTTTGGAGCGCCGCGGCTGGACAAGAAGCTTCATAAGCGCTAGACCACCTCGCGGGCTCCGTGATATACTGCGGCGTGAAAGAGGGCGCATGCGCGACATCGTACTTCCAGAAGTCAAGCCAGCTCTCGAGTGGATCGGCGGCCGCGCCGTTCAAAAGGTGAGCCCGCAGCGAAAGCATGCACTCGCGCAGACTCGTTTCGCCATGGCACTAGAAGCGTGGGCGCGCGCGGGCGGTCGTGGCACGGTCGGCACTGAATGGGAATTCCGACTCAAGCCGGCAGGCGAGGCGCGCCGGCCCCTCGTGCCCGACGTCGCGTTCATTTCGTTCGAGCGTCTGCCGTACGAAGATGAGGCGGCCTCCGATATCCCGCACGTAGCTCCCGAAGTCGTCGTCGAAGTGCTCTCACCGAACGATCGCCGATCCGACATCGAGGAAAAGATCCGAGTCTATCTCGAGTGCGGCACAGCCGTGATGTTTTTGGTCGATACGGAATCGCAAACTGTTACCATCCGCGACGCCTCGCGAACGATGGGGTTGTCGCGCGGTGACATTCTGTCGCACCACGCGATGCCCGGGTTCTCCCTTCGCGCGAGTGAATTGTTCGATCGGATATCGCCCCGCCCGTAGAGAACGTCGAACTCGGGGGGTTAGAGCGCGGCGAGGCGGCCGCCGTCCACGATCAGCGTCGTGCCGTTCACGAACTTCGCGTCATCCGACGCTAGGAAGCAAATCGCGGCGGCGAGGTCCTCCGGCTTGCCGATCGCGCCGGTCACTTTTTCGGCGCCGCTTTTCACGTTCGGATTATTCCAAAGCATCGGCGTATCTACCGCGCCCGGCGCGACGCTATTGACCCGGATCTGCCGCGAAGCCATCTCAATGCTGAAGCCGCGCGTGAAGGCCTCGATAGCGCCCTTGGACGCCGCGTAGGGCACCACGTTCAACGTGGTCGCATGCGCGTGGACCGAACTGACGTTGACGAACGACGAACCGGCCGACATGTGCGGCGCGCCGTACTTCGCGAAGAAGAAAACCGAGCCGAGGTTCGTCGTGAGCACATGGAAGAAGTCGCTCTCGGCGATATCTACGATGGGAGTGAATGTCATCATCGCTGCGTCGTTGACGATGACATCAATCGTGTTGAACTGCGCAACCGCTTTTGCCACCACCGCCTGAACTTGCGCCGAGTCGCCGACGTCCACGGCGATCGCGATCGCCTTGCCGGCGGCAGCCGCGATCGCCTCGACGGTGGCTTGAGCGGCGTCGAGACGGAGATCCGCAACCACCACGTTCGCGCCTTCCGTGGCCATCTGCATGCAAGTGGCGCGACCGATCCCCGAACCGCCGCCCGTGACGATACACGTTTTTCCGCTGAACCTCATGATGGCAAAAGGCGTTCGCCTTTTGCGGCGAACATCCGGCTCCATGCGACGCGATTTCCGTTTTGGTGTGGCGACCGCCGACCATCAGTGCGAGGCCTACGACGGCCGCGACGACGTCCGCGACGTCTGGGAACGCGTGCGCGGGCTGACATCGCGCGGCCGAGCCACTGACTTTTGGAACCGTTACCGCGAAGACGTCGATCTTGCCAAAGGACTCGGCTGCCGCGCGTTTCGTCTCTCGCTTTCGTGGGCGCGTCTCGAACCCGAAGTGGGCACTTGGGATGACGGCGCATTCGGGCACTACCGCGATGTACTACAGTACATGCGTGACGCCGGCATGACGACGGTCGTCACGCTCCATCACAACACGTGGCCGCTGCACGTGCAGGCCGCAGGCGACGGCGCGGGCATGCTCGACGCACGATTTCCCGAGAGAATGCGCGCGTATGCAGAGCAGGTCGCACGCAGACTCGGCGATCTCATCGATTACTACGTCACGCTCAACGAACCGAATCAACTCGTCTACGGCTACATCAAAGGCTTTTGGATGCGTTCCTATCCCGTGCCGCCCGGCCTAGAGCCGTACGCGACGGGCGAGGAGCAGATGGACGCGGTGCTGCGTCTCATCCCCAATCTGTTTCGCGCTCACGCGCAGGCGCGACAGGCCATCCGCGCCATCAACCCGGATGCCAAAGTCGGATCAAATCCCTTAGTGCTTGGGTTGCCGCGTTGGCTTCAGCGGCTCATCGACCGCAATGCCACGCACTTGAAGTCGCCCGAACAAGCGGTGCGCCAGGCCGCTCGGCTGTCGCAACATAGGATCGTCGATACCGGTTTGGTGGATATTTCGATCGCGCAGATCGCGATGACGCAGCAGCGGATGAATCGCGTGCTCTTCTCCGAACCGTACGCGATCGCGACGCCGGCGCTGTTGCACCCGGCGTCGCTGACCGTTCCATCGGCGCTGCAATCGTGGCCGGTTCGCGTGGGGGTGATCGCAGACTCGCCGACTGCCGCGCGCGTCGGCGGCCTGTTCACCGCCGCGCAAGTCGAATACTATCCCGACATCGCAACCGCGTTCGACGCGCTGCAAAAAAGTTCGATAGATCTCATTTACGATGCCGACCTCCTATTGAAGCCTTGCGCGACGGCAGGATTTGCTCTGACACGACTGCCCCGGCAAGGCTGGCCCCTGTGCGTTGCGGTCGCGCTCGGCAGCCGCGCGCTCCTCAACGCCGTGGATCGTGCGCTACGCGCATTCAAGGAGCGAAACCCGGAACTTCCGCGCGATCACAACCGAAAGACGATCGCCGACATCGGAAAGGGCGCGCGGCCCGAGCGATTGGGCGATGTCCCCGACCTCGACCCGTCGCTGCGCGCCATTCGCAAGCGCGGCGTCTTGCGGGTGGGTATTCATCCCGGTGTGGAGGGGATGTGCATGCCGGACGGTGCCGGCGGATACACGGGGTTGGAGCCGGACCTGGCGCGCGCGATCGCGGACGGGATACTCGAGCCCGGCGCGCGGATATCATTCGTGCCGCTGCGCGGCGACAATCGCTGGAAATCCACCCGATCCATCTTGAGCATCGCCGACGATTTGCGCAAGACGATCGGCATGTTCGGCACGCTGATCGGCACCAACTGGTGGAACCTTGGGATGGCGGGCAAGATTCCGTCGTTCCTGTGTCCGCGAGAGTGCGTAGGCACGCTCGACTACGTCGGCATCGACTACTACTGGGGCATCTCATCGATCTGGCCGAGCGAACTCCATCGCCTCTCTGCGGCCGCGGAGTGCCACTATGCGACGGCGCCCGTCTGGCCCGGTGTTCTCGACGGCATCTTGCGCGAAGCCGAGGAGCAGTTTCCGGGATTGCCGATCATCATCATCGAGAACGGCTGCGTCACCGCGACGGACGGCTTCTCGCGCGCGAAGTATCTGAACGCTCACATCGGACAGGTGGAACGGGCCTTGAAACGAGGTTCGCCGATCGAAGCATATCTGTGCTGGAGCATCACATCGAACCGCGAGTGGGGTCTGCCTTTTGACGACAACAGCGACTTCGGGTTATATCACATCGATCTCGATCGCGACGCGGACCTCAAGCGGACCCCGACCGAAGCGAGCAACCTCTACGCCGAGTTGATCCGCGCGCACTCCGAAAACGCGACCTAAGACGTCAAACCGGCCGCGAACGGTCGCGGCCGGTCGTGGCCACACACGGCGACTAGATCATTCGCTCCAGGCGTTCGTAGCTTGTCTCCATTCCGCTCTCCATGCCCGTGGCGAGCATGGCGTCGCGCGTCTCGGCGTTGGGAAGCGTCATGCGCATCGTCATCAACGTGCCGAGGCCATCGGGCTCAAATCGTGTCTCCACCCGGTTGTCCGGCGTCGGAGCGGGCAAGTGCATCCGCTCGATGTGGACGATCCTGCTGTACGGCTCCAGCTCGACATACTCGCCCGTCAAGTAGAATCCGTTGCCTTTGCCGTCGGTCCATTCGTAGCGGATCCTCCCGTCCGGCCGCGGATCGTTGATGCAGACCGGCATCGTCCATCCATCGGGGCCGAGGAGCCATTTCCGAAGCAGTTCGGGTTCCGTGTGTGCGCGGTAGACCGCTTTGGGCGGCGCCGCGAAACGCCGCGTCACGATGACGTACTTGTCACCTTCGGTCGTCAAGGTCATCTTGCTCATCACTGCATTTCCTTTC
The DNA here is from genome assembly GCA_035295225.1 of Candidatus Eremiobacteraceae bacterium. NCBI lineage: Bacteria > Bacillati > Vulcanimicrobiota > Vulcanimicrobiia > Candidatus Eremiobacterales > Candidatus Eremiobacteraceae > Candidatus Eremiobacteraceae bacterium. Next base: position 6,745 of record DATGJI010000024.1, read on the forward strand.
GCCTGTTCACAGAGTCGCCAGAACGTCATCGAGACGATCGTAGTTCTTCGCCAGAGCTTTCCTCAACATCGCCAACCACTGATCGATCGCTTTGACGGCGGTGGGCGCTAAACGGCGTGGACGTCGCGATCCGTCAATGCGCTGGACCACAAGTCCGGCCTCCTCGAGAACCTTCAGATGCTGCGAAATGGCCGGCTGGCTGAACTTGAAAGGTTTGGCCAGCTGCATCACGGTCGCCTCACCGCGGGCGAGCCGGTTGAGGATCGCCCGCCGCGTAGGATCTGAGAGTGCGGCAAATGCCGCGTCGAGGTTCGTCACTCGGTTTACCGCCTTTATAAACGATATCTTATATAAGTAACACCTTATTGTCAAGCCCTATCTTCGTACCCGTGACGGCGACGCTGCCCGAGCGGGCAGAAATCCATCGCCGTATTTCATATAACAAGTTCGAAGCGCTCGCAGGCAGGACGTAGCCGGACGCACAGAGGAACGCAGTCGCACGGTAAGAGTGGCTTGAGCCCAATCTTCCCCGTGTGCTTTACCGCTAGACCGGAGCTCCATCATGCTTTTCCGCCGCTTGATTCCGATCGCAGCGTTACTCGTAGTTTCGATCTCCGGATGTTCGAGTCGAGGCGCCGTCCCCGCCCCGACTGCACAGGGCGTAAGCGAATTCGTCCAGCCGGATGCGATCGGAAGCTGGCTCTATGCCTGCGCTCCTAAGTCCAATGCATGCGACGCATTCAAGGTCTCAGGTACGAAGCTGACCTATGCGAAGACGATCACGACCTTGATGTCGATCCCTGAAGGCGGCGTCGCCACCGTTGCGGGTAACTGGTATCAGACTGAGCAGGCAGCGGCCGACATACAGATATTCGCGTCGCACAGCACGGGTCCCACGGGTCCCATCGGTACGCTTGCAGACGCAAACGCGCGGCCTCTTGACGTCGCGATAGACGCATCAGCGAAACTTGTGGCTGTTTCCGATGTATTCGCGGGCAGCGGCGGCCCCGGTGATCTAGCGATCTACAAGAATGGCGCAAGCACCCCCGCATCCAGGCTCACGTTTACGATTGCCGGCGGAAGCGTGGCGGGATTCGGCGCGGCCATCGATCACTCCGGCGACTGCTTCTGGTCGATCAACGATCTGCACAACATCATCGGTGACATCGTCGAATTCAAGAAATGCGCGGGCAAAGGCACCATCGTCGCGTCTACGGCGAAGTTCGACGCCATGGGCGGTCTGACGTTTGACAAATCCGGCAACCTCTTTTACGTCGACCAATTCAAGGGCGTCATGAAGTGCGCGGGCATCAAGAACTGCAAGCTGCTCAAGGGCGGTCTCAATTCCCCGGCGTACATCCGATTTGACTCAGGCTGGAAGCATCTCTGGTTGACCGACAACGGCGCAGGAACCATCATCGCGTTGAATCCGGCTACGGGCGCCGCCGAATCCACGACCCCGGCGCACACCGGCCCTTACTCCGGACTTTCCCTGGCGCCGGGCCCTCTATACTAGGCGGGGTGAGAGATATCCTGAGCGGAAAATATATCGCGGCGTTGTTGTCGCTCATCGCGACCCTTGGCGCCTCGCCGTACCCGACAGAGCCCGCGCCGGCGACGGCAAATGCTTTATTGACGGAGTTTCGGCAGGCGGTCAACGCTCACGACAAGTCAGCCGTCGATGCGCTTGTCTATTGGGGAACGGCCGACGAATGGTCGCGTCAGATGACAGAAACGGTCCTCGAGATCATGGAACGCGAGACCATCGCGTCCATCCATTTGGCGCCGCTTGACGCGTCGAGCAACAAAACCGCGACAATGCCCAACGGTAAGAAGTACGGTCCCAGCATCCCGCCCGTGTATCGCGTCATCGTGGACTATGTCCGCACACCCGGCGTGACCAAAGATGAAAGCTCATTTACGATCGGCAAAGCACATGACGGCTGGTACATAATCGCGATCGCCCCGTTAAAGCAGTAGCCGACAAGGCGGCCGTACGGTCAAAACGCCAGAGCGTTATGGCACGATCGAGTCGCCCACGGCATCGAAAGCCGGTACGCGTTTTCGCTGTACGACGGCACGCCCGCTTGTGAACCGATCGTCACAAGTTCTTCCGTGTCATGATAACAGATGCCGTTCGTCGTCAACGGGTCGAGCGGCGTCGCGTCAAAAATGCCGCGAGCGAGGTGGAACGCATGGGTCAGCTCGTGCGCGAGTCCGACGTGCCCCGGCGTCTTGCGGAAGTTGATCGGAAAGACGTCAGGGTCGAAGAAAACCGTGCTCGCGACGCCCGTGCCGCGAAGCTTCGCCAGTTGCCCGGTCGGCTGCAGCGCGCGCAGCGATCCGATCGGGAATTGCAGGAGCGTAAACGTGCCGACATAGACGGGGTGGTCGCGTCGCGCCGATCCCAACACCCAAGCTGAATCGCTATCGAGCTGCGCGCCGGTCCCCGCCACCGTGCGCAACTGTTTGGAACGGTATACGACGCAGACGTAAATGGAAGGATGCTGCGCGTGAATCGCTTCGATAGCGTAGATCAGATTGTTCCCGGTCCGATTCAAGAAGACATCGTTCAACAACCGCACGAGCTTTGCGCGATGGGCTGGGTCGCCAACGACATAGATAGCGCCGCCGTACAGCGATTGTGCAGGCGCGCCGCCGCATGCCGGTGCAGGTGACGGCGAAGGTCGAGGCGATCGCGACGGCGACGGCCGCGGGGATGGCGACGGTCGCGAAGACGGCGACGGCCTCGGAGACGGCGACGGCCTCGGAGACGGCGACGGTTGGCCGCCGGGTGCGGAGGGACTCGGGAACGGGCTCACGCTTGCTTTCGGACCGGGGATGAACGGCGTGAACGCATAGAGTTTGATGCAAGGCCACTCGGCTTCAATGATCGCACCCGCCTGACGGAAGAGCGCATTCGCCTTTGCGACCAGCGTCCGCGATTGATCCCCGTCCTCAGACCGGCGCGCCTGCTCAGCGAGAAGACCGCCTGACACGATGAGCGTGCGGGCGATGATGATCTGCGCGACGCATCCGGACGTGGCTTTCAAATACCAACCCGGTGCGTTTTTCTTCGCCTTCGTCCACTCGTCCATCGATGCGGTCTGCGCCGTGAGCTTCACATTGCCGCTGTCGTCGGTCACCGAGAGCACTTGGTAGAATCCGACCGCGTCGCGCGCTTCCGCGAAGAGATGCCACAGGCCGAGTACCGCAGCCTTGAGCGGCGGGTCCTGATCCGCGTCGACGTATCCTTGCAGTGTTTCGGCCGCGCTGGTCGATGTTTCACCGCCGTAGCGGGGCGCGGCGGTGAGGGCGAGCGCGACGAGAGCGAGGACCGCTACGAACGTGCGCCTCAAGCGTGACCGCGCGACCATGTCAAAAGCCAACGTTGCACAACCCCACGGGTCGGTTTGCCGCTGTGGCGAGTTTTGTCGTCATCGACGTCGGCTCCCTTCGGAGCCCGCGTGAGAGCCGCGAACCTCGGCAAGCGAGAACCGGCCGCGTATCATCGCGGCCGGTTCGTCACCGTGGAAGCGAGTATCGTTTAGTGATGGACGCGGCGGAAAACGCTCGGCCGCACCGACGCATTCGGCGAGATCATGGGCAACCGCGTCGAGTGATCCCCAAACGGCCTCGCCACGATTCTGTAGTCAAAGGCTATCGTCGATCTGCCGCCCCGCAGCTCGGCGACGTCGAATCCCGTGGGTGTTTTGTCCGCGACAAAGAGACCTTTGCAATCGCCGTCGGGCGTGAGAAAGACGAGGTAGCTCGTGCTGCGGTCGATGACGTTGCCGAATGACCCGTCCAACGCGACGTGCGCGCGCCCGTTCGTCAATTGCGCCGAGCCGAGATCCTCCATCGTAGGCTGGCTTTCGCGGGGCGTGTAGGAGACGACGCGCTTTGCAACATGCCCGCCGGCGATGCATCCGCTATTGCACGTGCCGGCGGTGAATATCTGGCCGGCGATCCGGATATTGCCTGAGGTGTCCAACGCATAGACAGTGTCGAAATTAGCATCGAACCCATCGAAGAGAGTGCCGTTTGCATTGCTCGTGTCAGCTTCGACCGACGCGTACGGCGAATTGGGGTCTTGATTGAATCCGTCCACCGATCCGTAGTTGACGCCCGTGGGCGCCTGTCCGAAGACGCCGCCGCCATTGACCGTTTTCGACTGCACGTTGCCGCCGGTCGTGAAATTGCCGCTCTCATCGATCGTGAACGGCGTGTTGAAACCCACTCTGCCGATGATGAGGCTTCCGCCCTGTCCGCCGCCGGTGACTTGTAACGCAGCACCGTTATTGGCTTTGATCGCATCGACGCCGACAGCGCCGGTCCCGATGATGCCGACGAACGGCGAAGTTCCCGTCACTCCGACCCCGGTTGCATTTGTGGACGTGCCGGAGACGCCGGAAAGAAGATTGCCGGCGTTCGACGTGCCGATCACGCCGTTGCCCTTAGCCGAAACGCCTTTCACGCCGTTGCCGCTGGTAGACGTGCCGGTCACCCCGGTGCCCGACTTCGATACGCCCTTCACACCCGCGTCTAACGAACCGGACGGCGATGAATCTGTGCCGAGCACGCCGGCAGCGTTCGTCGTCTTCGTGCCCACAAGCGTCGTGGATCCGGTCAGCCCGGATCCCTTGACGCTGCTGGAAGCCACGCCGGGACCTGAGCTCGAGTTCGCATATGACACACAACCGCCCGTGCTCGAGCACGTGGTATCCGGTGCACCGCCGCCGTCGGCCAGGACGCGGCCAATAGTGGACGCGCTCGTGAGGGTGCCGAGGCCGATCGCGAATACCACCGCGGCCAGAACCAGAAGTTTCTGCTTCAACATAACTTTTCTCCAATGAGCTGCGCCGAGACGCGAGTACCTCGCCTCACGCGAATGATGTAGGTCGGATTGTAGCACTCAGCCGACGCGTCAGCGTCCGACCACGGCCCTATCGGACTCAGCCTGCCCCACCCTGGGCGGTCCCGCGACTGGCTAAGAAAACCGCGCCCAGCGGCTCCCTCCGGCAGGGGGCCAGAAAGGCTCGGGTTGTCGTGTGACAGAAAATTCGGAACGTGTTCGTCCACCGCCTCAAACTACGGCCGCCGCAGGTGCTTGCGACGTGGCTCGAGCGGCCACATCTCGAAAAGCGCCTGCATTCGGGCGTGCGCGTTATGTCATTGGCGACTGGGCCTGGGTACGGCAAGACCGTGCTCGCTGCTCGGCTCTACGCCGCGTGGACCGGAACGAAGCTCTGGTACGGCTTGGACGCCACCGATCGTGATCTTTCGGTCTTTGCCGCGCACCTCAACGCGGGGATCAAATCTCTCGGCGTCGAGCCGCCGACATTCGATGCGACCGCGGCGAATACGCTCGGTTCGCCCAGAGAAGTAGGTACGCGGTTCGCGGAGTGCATCGCCGAAACGGCGCACGCGACGCTCTTCGTCTTCGACGATGTCCACTTCCTCGAAGGCGGTCGAGCGCTCGGCGCACTGTCGGAGTTCGTCGAGCGTTCTTGCAAACTCGGCGCGTCCTTCATCCTGTGCGGTCGATCAATCCCGATCTCTCTGCACAACGTCGCCGCTTCGGCGCAACTCGTCGCGATCGGACCTGGGGATCTCGCGTTCAGTAAGATCGAGACGGATGCGTTCTTGAAGCGTGCGCGCGGCGATGCCGAACGGCTGGACAGCATCGCGCATCTCGCAAAACGCGCAGAAGGGTGGGCGGCCGGGCTAGCCCTTATCGCATCGGACAGGACGATGGGAGAGGCCGATGCCGAGCGCGAGGCCCTCACCGCGCGCGACGACGACGCGCGGCAATACCTCTTCGACTACCTCGCAGCGGAAGTGCTCGAAAGCCTCAGCGAGCGGGAACGAAGGTTTCTCGAAGAGACGTCCATCCTCGACCAGCTCGAGACCGCGTTGTGCGATGCGATCCGCGACGCCGACGACTCTCGCGCTCTGCTCGAGTCGTTCGCGCGGCGTGGCCTGTTCGTCACGCGTCAGTCAGACGATGCGTACGCGTATCATCAACTATTTCGCGACTTTCTCCGCCACACGCTGACGCGGTCGCATCAATCCGATTCCGTCGCGCAATTGCACCGTCGCGCGGCCGCATTCCTGACGGCGCGAGGAGATGCGCCGCTTGCGATCGAGCACCGGCTCGTCGCGGGCGACGAGGCCGATGCCGCCGCCGCGCTCGAAAGCGCCGCATTCAAACTGCTGCGGGCCGGTCTCGTGACAACCGTGAGCGGTCTCATGCGGCGCCTCACCACACCGCGCATCGAAGCAAGCCCGACTCTGCTCGCCGCGCTCGGACACGTGCAACGCGATCGCGGAGAGTGGGATGCCGCGCTCTCGTCGCTTGAACGGGCCATGACCGCGGCGCGCACGGTCAAGGCCTACGACGTGTTAGCCGAAGCCGTGCGCATTTGTGCGCCCATCCTCGCATCGCGCGGAGAATTCGATCGGCTTCGCTCGATGCTGGACGAGGCGCTGTCGCCGGGATTCGATCTTCCCGAGACGAGCCTGACCTCGCTGCGGATGACCAAGGCAGCGGTAGACGTCGAAACCGATCGGCTCGAAGAGGCGCTCGAGTTGTATCGCGAGATCACGCCGGTCCTTGTCGCTCGCGGCGATTTGCCGGCGCATGGACAAGTGCTCCACAACACCGCGGTCGCTCATCTGCGCCGGGGCGATGTGTACGCCGGGCTCGCCATGTACGAGCGCGCGCTGAAACTCAAAGAGTCGGCCGGCCAGCGCGTTTCGATGCTCACGACGCTCGAAGATCTCGTGTATGTCAAGACGCTCCTCGGCGATGTGGACGAGGCGCGACGCTTGGTCGACCCGCTCGTGTCGCAGGCCAAGGATCTCGGGGCGACCGCAATCGTGGCGCGCGGGCTCGAGCAGCGCGGGGTCCACTGTCTTTTCAGCGGCGATATAGACGGCGCCCTAGAAGCTTTCCGCTCAGCCGAGGCCGCATGCGACCCGGGGGACATGCTCGTACTGCCGGACATCGAGCACGGCCTGGCGCAATGCGCGTTGCGAGCCGGCGATATCGCAAACGCGGACATACTGTGCGCACGCGCGATAGCGGTATTCCGCGGCGCCGGCCGCCGGCAGCAAGTGGCTCCGATTTTGCTCACGCGAGCGTCGTGCGCATTTGCCGGCGGCGATGCCTCGCTTGCCGCAAGACTCGCGCGTGAGGCGATCGCCGCTTCCGCTGATGGCCCGAACGCGCTCTTCAACGCAAGCGTCTGCCTCGATGCAGCGCCAGTGTTGATGCGTTGCGCCCAAGAGATGTCTGCAGCGGACGCCGCCGACTGCGACCGAGATGCATCGCACGCGGTGACTACGGCTGTCGCGATCATCCATCAGCGCGACTACCGGTTCTTGCTTCGCACGAAAGCTGCGGCCTTCGAAGAGCTGTTGCCGCACATGCGGCGGTGGCGCGTCGGCTCGGGATTGATCCCCGATATCAAAGATGATGCAGCGCTAGCGCCGCTTCGGATCGAGATGCTCGGCCAGCTGCGCGTTCTGGTCGAGGGGGAACCGGTTCCGCCAGAAGCGTGGAAGCGGCGCCGCGCCCTCGAGATCTTCGCATATCTTGCGGAGTGCGCTGGGGCCGGCGTGTCGCGCGCCCGACTTATCGATCTATTCTGGCCGGAAAGCGATGCCGACGCCGCACACGACAACCTGCGCGTCACGATCACCGCCATTCGAAAGGCCGTGGGCGACGTCATCAAGTACGAAGCGAACGCGTACCGGTTCGTGGCGCCGAAGGGCGCGACCGTGGACGTGCAGGAGTTCAAGGCACACATCGATGCGGCGCGCCAGGCCGACGGGTCGGCGAACTTCTCGGAGGCGCGCAGGCGCTACCAATCCGCCGTCGACCTGTATCGCGGCGATTTCCTCGAGGGCATGCAGGAAGGCGGCTGGCAATGGCGCGAGCGCGAGCTGCTGCGCGCGGGATGCCTGGAATCTCTGCGCTGGCTTGCAGATTTCGCGCGCAAGACCGGCGATGCACGTGCGCAACGGTCGGCAGTCGAGAGGCTCCTGGAGGTGGCTCCGTTCGAGCTCGAAGCGGTCAAGACGCGGCTGGACGCACTCTGTCGAGAATCCCGCATCGCGGAAGCCAAGCGAGACTACGAGGAATGGCGTTCCCGTTACCGTGCCGCGGTCGGCGCGGAAGCTCCGGATATCTGGCGCGCCGTCGAACCCGCGCTGACGGCGAGCGTGTCCCAAGAATCGGTCCCGGCCCCCATCTAGGATTTCGCGCTTGTTCGTGGTTTGTCACAGGCCGGGGTATATGATGTCCACGTCGGGAGGACGATTGATGCACCGTCGTGTCGCCGTCGCGTTCATGGTTGCCGTTTGTGCCTCGCTTTGGGGCGTCTCAGCATTGGCGCTCACAGGTGACGGAGTGGCGGCCACGGTGCCGCAGTTCGAGCAGGTCGCGTCTCTCGTCGGCCCCGCACCGCCGACCCGCCAAGTACATCTCGTCGTTTTTCTCGGGTATCCGAATCAGGCCGCGGTCGACAACTTCACCAACGCGGTCAATAACCCAGGGTCGCCGATGTATGGCGCCTTCCTGACACCAAGCCAATTTGACGCAAGTTTTGGACCGTCCGGACACACGTACTCCACGGTCGAATACGTCTTGACCGGTGCGGGCATGCGAGTGGTCCAGTCGTACGCAAACCACAAGGTGATCGATGTCGTGGCGACCGTTGCGCAAGCCGACGCGCTTTTCGACACGGTCATCGACGAATACAGCTATCAGAACGTCATCTACTATGCGAACTCGGTTCCCGCGCTCGTGCCCAACGCTCTCAAGGGCGTCGTCATGGCGGTGAGCGGGTTCAATAATTTCGCGCACAAATTCGCGACGCCGCTGACCGCATTGCCCGGCCCAAGCGGATTTGGCCCGCTGGACATCGAGACTGCCTACAACGAACCGATCCACGTCAGGCCGCTCGTGAACGGAGCGGGCGCCACGCTCGCGGTCGAAACCGTCTACGACTATAACGACTCAGACCTCGCCGGCTATTGGAACGCGTACGGCGTGAAGCACGGCGGGTACGTGCAGCGCGTCTTCGTCGGCGATCCCGTGAACCAAGGGCTTCCTGCCCCCGGCCAAAACGACGAGACCACCCTCGACGTCGAGCAGACGACGAGCAATGCCCCCGGAGCGAACGCTCTCGTCTACGAGGGAGCGGATCCGCTCAACTCCACGTTCGACGACGTCTACGAACAGACGGTGCTCGATCCGCGCGTCGACGTGGTATCGACTTCATGGGGTTCGTGCGAAGCGGGCGCCGATCCAAACGAAGTCGCGGCGGACAACGATCTCTTCGAGCAGGGCGCCGCGGAAGGCCAGACTCGGTTCGCCGCGTCCGGTGATAACGGGTCGAAGGATTGCGGCACGAACAATCCGCCGGACGGTCTGCCCGGCGAGCCGAATCCGACTAATGTCGATTTTCCGGCGAGCTCTCCATGGATCGCCGCAGCGGGCGGCACGACGCTTTCCCTCAAACCGGATCGCGCGATTCGAGCCGAGACCGGATGGTCGGGGAGCGGCGGCGGCGTATCGGCGTTCTTCTCGGTGCCGGCGTATCAGGCCGACGTGACGACACTTGCGAATCCCAATTACCGCAACGTGCCTGACGTCGCGCTCGACGCCGACCCCAACACGCCGTACGCCCTCTATTATTTCGGTACGTGGGCGCTTCCCGTGGGCGGCACAAGCGCCGTAGCTCCGAACCTGGCTGCGCTTTACTCGCAGATCGACGGCTACTATGGACGCCGTCTGGGGCTCGCGCAGACCGGCTTGTATTGGGGCTTCGTGGCGCACACGTACCCCGGCCGCGCGTGGCACGATATCGTGTCCGGCAGCAACGGAGATTTTCAGGACCACGTGGGCTACGACAACGTGACGGGCGTCGGTTCCCTCAACGGCAACGCCTACATGATGCAGATCCCGCGGACACACCACAAGACGCCTCTGTAGGAAGCGGGATGGCGGAATGGCCGACTGCGTGCGCTGCAAACGGGCAGATGCGCCTCTTGTTCGTATAGACGGCGAGCTGTTCTGTTTGGACTGCGCGCGTTTGCTCGGAAAATTGCCGCCGCCGAAAGAACGCGACGATAAACCGTAGTCCAAAGAATTCCCGCGGCCGTTACTCAACTGTTCGCGGCTTGTAACTTCCCGGATGCTATGGTTCGAAGGCCGGCGAGAGAAGATGCGTCGGCGCATCAGCCATGCCGGCCTAGCCGGTCCGAAGGGAAGGTACGAACACGATGAATGTTCCGAAGATCCTCGCCGCGATGGCGCTCCTCGCGGTCGCAGCGCCCGCGGCGGCGGCCGAGCGCTCGTATTCGCGCTACGTCCCCACCGTCACATGGGCCCAGACCGCTACCCAAGCGGTTCCGCTCGCGGCGACGCCGCAGCGCGCGTTTGCGCTTGGCCGTCTTTCGGAGTCGGTGCCGCTGCGCATCGTCGTCGGACTGAGCATGCGCGATCGCGCAGGAGCCGACCGTTTGATCCGTCGTCAATACACACCGGCCGACGTCTTGTTCGACAATTTCTTGACGCCCGCGCAGTTCACGACTGCATTCAATCCGACACGATCCCAAGCGATCGCCGTCGCCACATATCTGCAGAGCAAAGGCTTTACAAACATCGGCATCGAGCCGAACAACCTGATCGTGACTGCAACGGGCAGCGCGTCGCGAGCCGAGGCGGCCTTCAACACGGCCATCCGGGCGACGCAGTATAACGGTCAGATCTACTATGGTAACGTGACGCCTGCGATGGTCCCGTCGCAACTGCGCGGCTTGGTCGTCGCGGTGCTCGGCCTCAACAACGCGTACCGCATGAGGACGCATATCCAAGTCACGCGCAGCAACCCATTTGCGCAGCCGCGCAACGCCGGACCGCACGTCGTAGCGGCGAACACACCGCCGCCTTGCCTGCAAGTCGTGAACGGGATCTGCGTCGGCGGCGAATACAGCCCGCCGCAATATCAAGTCGCCTACGACGCGTGTCCGAAGGCGTGCACCGGCGCGTATACGTCGATCGCCGTGATGGCGGAAGGCAACGTGGCGCAAGTGCAGACCGACTTGCGCTATGCCGAGACGTATTGGGGTCTGCCGAAAGTGCCGTACTCCGTGGTCAAAGTCGGAACATCCGGCGTCGACGTCTCCGGTCTTGATGAATGGGACCTCGATACGCAGATATCGAGCGGCATCGCACAAAAGGTCAAGCATCTCTACCTTTACGACACGACGTCACTCAACGATTCTGACATCTCGCTCGAAGTCAGTCACTGGGTCAACGACGATCTCGCGCAAGCCGGCAACTCGTCGTTCGGCGAACCAGAGACGCTGGCGTACGCCGATGGCTCGATGCTGTTGGACGATGAAGAGTTCAATCAAGCAGCGGCACAAGGCCAGACGATGTTCGCCTCGACCGGCGACAACGGCGAAGGTTGCCCGGTGATCGCCGCCACGGGCGCGCCGCTCACGGGCACCCCCGAGAATTGCTATCCGGCTACGTCGCCGTACGTGGTCGCGGTCGGCGGCACGACGCTCGACACCAACGCAAACGGCACCGGACCGGGCACGTACTACGGAGAGCACGCCTGGATCGCCACCGGCGGCGGATTCAGCACGGTCGAATATGCGCCATACTGGGAGATGAACGGCATCGACCAAGGTGCGACGGTTCTCGGCGAAGCCGGAACCGGCCGCGGGATGTCCGACATTTCGATGTGCGCCGACAACAACGGTTGCCCGATGGACGTCGTCGTGAACGCGCCTGCGACCTCGGGCGTCGGCGGCACGAGCCTGTCGTCGCCGATGTCGATGGGCGTCTGGGCGCGCCTCGAATCGAGCAACTTCAACAAGCTCGGCTTTGCGGCACCGGTGCTCTACGGTGTGTACGGTTACTACGAGCCGTGCCCGCTTGGATCGAAGCAATGCGTGCCCGTTTCGGAGACGATGACGAGTGCGCTACCCCCCGACGAAACCGGCACGATCGGCGGATTCCACGACGTCTTGTTCGGTGACAACGGCCTCGGTGCGCCGGCCGGACCTGGCTGGGATACGCCGACCGGATTGGGTTCGATCGACATCTGCGTCATGCAGGCCGACATCAAGAACTCGATATTCTCCGGACACTGACGACACGACGTGGGGCGGATCGAAAGGTCCGCCCCTTTTTTTGTCGTCCACTCGGTGCCTAGTACCGGCGGATGCGCGCTTGTCCGGTCAGACCAAAGACGGTGACGCTGTACGCACCCCCCACGTATACCTTACCGTTCATCACTGTGGGGACCAGATACGCGCCGCCTTTCGGATTCAGCCACATCGAGACGGGCGCCGAATACAATTCCGTGTAGACTGAGCTAGCATCATACGCGACAAGCATCACGGGGGTCGTCTGGATGTTGTTCGGGCGGACCAGCGACCAGACGATCCCAGTGCCTGGCATAGACCCGTTTGACGACACGACCGGCGTCGAGCCGCCCAATCCGGTGAACGTATTCGGCGATTTCGCGAAAAGCGTGAAATGCGTGTTCGTCCCCGTCAACAGCTTGAACTGTTTGAGCCTGTCTTGATTGCCGCTGTAATAGACCATCGGGCCCTTCGGCGAGCGGTAATACGCAGGACCGCCATGCACGCCGACTGACTTGAATCCCACCTCGTGCGGCAGTTCTTGTACGATCATATCAGGGCCGCCGGGCGTGTATCCGCCCATCGCATCGCGATTCATGAGATAGAGCCAGCCGGCCTTGCCGCACGCCACCGCGAGGTGGGGGATCGCGCCGGGCTGGTCCGGGAGCAGCATCGTTCCTGCGCTGCCCAAGTCCAGGTCGCTTGAATTCAACAAAGAGATCGTGTAAGGCGTGAAATAATCCAGAATCGATAGCGCCGGGCTGAGCTTGACCACGCTGTTTCCGTAGTCGCCGTTGCTCGGCGTCGCGTTCGGCAGCGAGTTGCCGATCGCGGCGAAGACGTTGCCTTGCGCGTCTGCGGCCGGAGCGAACCCCGATCCCCAGATGGTCGCCATCGTGGGATACGCCGCGTCCGTCGTCGGGCTAAAACTCGCGAGCTGTGCCAGCGTGTTCTCGTCGTATGCGAAGATGTAACCATTGGAGAGCATCAGCGACGCGTCGCCGTGCGACGCGAAGGGCACATAGACGATGCCGTTGACCAACAGCAATCCCGCTCGTTGCAGCTCCCACTGCGAGACGAACGGCTTGAGCGTGCCATCCGACATGGTGACGCCGCCGCCGACGACGACGGGGCTGCCGGCATTGTCCAAGCCGGTGTCCAGCGCGATCGAGTGCAGCACATGCTGGAAGAGTTTGCCCATAGGTCCGGTCTGCAGCGTCGCAGCAACCACGAAGAGCGCGTTTGCCGATCGATCTATGACGGGCGTGCCCGTGATCCCCACCATGGGCCAGACATTTTGGTTCTGGTAGTTGACCTGAACTTTCGTGACGGCGGTGATACCGCTCATCGGGTCGACAAGGCTGCGTTGCCAGAGCACGACGCCGGTGTCGGCGTCAAATGCGTAAATCGTGTCGTTCTCGGTGCAGATATATAAGACGTTATGCAGCAGGCCATCGGGCATGAGAAGCCCGTTCACGATCAACGGCTGCGCGTACGCGTTGCCGTCGATCGGCAGCGTGAAGAGCGGACCGAACGTCGAAGGCGAGACATTGGACGTCGTCAAGGTCGTCTCGTACGGATTCCAACCGGTCCGCAAATTATCGAAGTGATACGTTGTGGCGTCGGCCTGCACGACGGCCGGTCGCAGGGCATGCATGCCGGCCGGACCAAGCCCGGCAAAGCTAGCGGTGACCGCCGTTCCGGGGCGAAGTGCAAAACGTAACGGCACGCGCGCGACGCCGAACCGCGAGAATCCGCGGCCCAGCCAATAACCGTCTGCGAAAACATCCACGGAGGTTCCCGGGGCGACGTGCGTCACCACAACGTAGCGCGAGGATTGGTCAAGGTCGAGAACCTGCGGCTTGGCGGGCGGCGTCAGACGAAGGCCGGTGAACGATTGCAGCAAAGCGGCGATGATCAAAGCGATTGCCATCATATACGACAAGTATTCGGCCGCTTGGCCCCTAGAGCATTGATTTCACGGTCACAATCGCGCCAAGTTGGGACCTCCACGCAGCGGACCCTGGGCGTACAGTCCTAGCCGCCGAGGGAACTTCACGCTAGACGGAAACGTTGATCTACTGGAGGATGACCCTGTGCGGATCTCTTCGAGCCTGCTGCTTTTCGCCTTTTGGCTGACGGCTTTCTTGCCGTCGGCCATTTCCGCCGATTCAGCCGCGACAACCCGGATCGCCGTGAACGGCTTGATGGTCAACTCCGATGTCGCACCATTCGTCGAACAGCACCGCGTCGTCGTGCCCATGCGCGCGGTCTTCACCGCGCTCGGCGGCTACGTCATGTTCGACGCTCCGTCGAAGACCGTGATCGTCGCTCGCCCGCATTCTACCATCGAATTGCGGATCTTCAGTCAGCGCGCGGACGTGAACGGCAATACGGTGTGGCTCGATGAACCTGCGATCGTCCGGAACGGCCGCACCATGGTGCCGCTCCGCTTCATCGCCGAAGCGTCGGGCGCCGACGTGAGCTTCGACGAAGTGCGCAACGTCGTTGGCGTGATGCTGAGCGGCGTTCCAGGCGCAGCGCCCGGACCCGGTGATTCAACCGGAAGTATTCCCGCGATCAAGTCGATGTCCGTGGATACTCACGGCAAGCAGCTGCTGGTCACGGGAGACGTCCTGCAAGTCTCGATCATCGGCACGCCGGGGGCTTCGGCTTCGTTCGATCTCGCCGGCGTCGCCGCAGGCGTGGAGATGCACGAGATCTCGCGGGGCACGTATACCGGATTCTACATCGTGCGCGCGGGCCGCAACGTCTCAGGCGTCAACGCGTACGGCCACCTGTCGCTCGAAGGCCATACGGCGTACGCAGCATCGAGCACGACATTTTCTATCGTCGGACGATCGCCGAGCGTCGTATCATCGGCGCCGGCGAGCGGTGAACGCACGTTTATCGGCCAGCCGGCGATATCAGCGGCGATCGACGACCACGGTGGCCCGGCGGTCGATGCGAATTCGCTTCGCGTGTTCCTCGATGACTCCGACGTGACGAGCTACAGCGGCGTCAGTTCGCGCAGCATCTACTTCACGCCGTACTATCCTCTTGTACCGGGTTGGCATAGAGTCGGTGTCTACGGCAGCGACGTAGCAGGCATTCCGTTCTCGTCGGACTGGTCGTTCTTCGTCGAGCCCTCGTATCAGTACGCGTATTACGGCGGCGCATGCTGTTCGAACGCCGGCAACGGATTCGGCAATGCCGGCTACCCGATCTACTCCGTCTCGCCGCTACAGTTCGGAACCTTTGGGCCGGGAAGCATCATCACGATGGTGCTGCAGGGCTATCCCGGCGGCTATGCGATCGCGAACTTCGTCGGCCTGCCTGGATCGGTATATCTCTCTCAGGTCGGCGGAATGCCGGGCTACTACGTCGGTTCGTATACCGTACCGCCAGGCATCAATCTCTGGCCCGTCAATTTTGACGTGACCTACTACGGCGCGAACGGCCAGACGGCTCACGCGCGGCAGGGCACGGGATTACGATTCGTCGCGTCCACGGCGACGGCGCGCAACCAGCCCGTGGTTCGTCGACCGGCGTTCGCGTCCGGCACGATCGCCGCCGCGCGGCTCACGCGCGTTCCGGTCAGCATCCCGAGCGCGCAGCCGGTGGCGAAGCGGCCGTCGCCCATCAAACCCCTGCCGATCATGCGCTTGCCGCCGACGGAGCCCGCGGCCCCGAGGCCGCCGCCGACGCCGCGACCTGTCGTGACGCCGCGACCTATCGTGACGCCGCGACCTATCGCGACGCCGCGACCTATCGCGACGCCGCGACTTCTGTCGACATCCGCGCCGCGGCCCATGCCGACGCCGCGCGTCCTGGCCACGCCGCCGCCGGTGCCGCTGCCCGCGCCCCACCCTATCGTCACGCCGCGTCCCACGCCAAAGCCAACGACCAGGCCGGCGCCGGCTCCCAGCCCTGCGTCGACGCCGACAACGCCCTGAACCAAGTGCGTCCGCCCTGCATCATCGCGGCGGGGTAATCCGAACGACGCCTTCGAACGTAGAAATCACTATGGAACAGGCAACATTTGGTGCGGGCTGCTTCTGGGGTGTCGAGTCGGCGTTTCGCGAAGTGCCCGGCGTTGTTGACGCGGCCGTAGGTTTCATGGGTGGCCGCACGGCCGATCCGACGTATCGCCAAGTTTGCGAAGGCAACACCAATCACGCCGAGGTGGTCCATCTCAGTTTCGATCCGTCGAAGGTTTCGTACGATCAACTGCTCGACGTCTTCTGGAAGATCCACGACCCGACGACCCTGAATCGTCAAGGCCCCGACGTCGGCTCGCAATATAGGTCGGTCATCTTCACACATTCGCCCGAGCAAGCCAAGGCAGCCGTCGCATCTCGCGATGCGCTTGCCGCATCGGGTCGAGCGGGACGCAAAGTCGTCACGCAGATCGAACCGGCGCAGCCCTTCTATCGCGCTGAAGAATATCACCAGCGCTATTTCGAAAAACAAGGCGGCGGGGCCGCCTGTCACCGCATAGGCTAGTCTGCCGCGTGGGCTAGTCAGCCGCGCGCATGCCGGGGAATCACCTCCGTTCGTGTTAGATTTCGGACGGAGGTACCTATGGAAATTAGCTCTACCTGGCGCCCTTTCACGGGTGATCCGGCAACGCCGCGAGCTCGGCTGCCCGATTCCGCGTTCGCGTTTCCGGCCGAGCGGGCGGAGCCATTGACGGATGCAAAGCACGTCCGCAGCGCCATTGCCCGCTTCAAGCAAGTACGCCACATGTCAGACGCCGAACGCGATGCGGCATTCGACAACATCAAGACCGCAGCGCGGTACTACGGCGTCAACGTCACAGAGCGGACTTGGCGCGACATCGGTTCCGACTAACAGCGGTGCGCCCGCCGGCGATCAGCAGTATCCAGTCACCACCGCGCCGGTCTGGACCACCTCAAACGCGCTTGCCGGCAACGATTTGAGCTGGTTGAGATTGTTGTCGTTCCAGTTCGTATTCGTCTCTCCGGTGAAGTACCAATCGGAACCGTTGTCCGCGAGAATCATACCGTACGTCTTCATCGCCTGGGCGATCGCGCGCGCGTCTCCCGTCAACGCCGAGATGTCGTACGACGCTTTGAGACGCACCCGCAAACCCATGGGCGGATAATATGGGTACTGACCGTGCGGATATCCCGACGTGCAGTGTTGGGCCGGATGGATAAACGCCGCTTGCGTCCGGCTCATCGTGAACCGAAATGCGTGCGAAATCGTGCCGGTGTCCGCTTCTGACTTCTTCACGAGGCCCGGAAGAATCGCTAGCCCTGCTGCATCTGCCGATGTCCAACCATCCGTGCGCTGCGGATTCGCTTTGGCGAACGAGAACGCGGCACCGGAGTATGCATGGAAGCCGTTTGACGGCGGCGGCCCGAGATACGTGGTCGCGTACGTCTCGTACAACTCGCACGTGCCGGTATCGATCACGATGGCGTGACGATCGCTGCCGGCCTCTATCGGCACGTTTGGAGGAAACGGATACGGACCGGCATTGCTCTCCTGCGGATCGTCAAACGAGACGGGCAAGAACGGTTGGTTGGCGGGAACCGTGGTCCATGGAATCCCGTACGTCGGATTCGATCCGAAGTCCGGATGGAGATGGGCGCCCGTATTCATGTTGGCGAGATACTGAGCTGAGTGCGGATCCACGGGGTACTGCGAGATGTTCGTGTTCCACGGATCCGTTCGCGGGAACACCTTGCAGCCGCCGATCACGGGCACGTGATCGGGGCCAACGCCGCCTAACTGGCCCGAACCAAGCGCGACTCCGCTGCCGGCGCCGGAACAACCGCTTGACGCCAGCAGCACGCTGCACAAGACGAAAGCCAAACGGCGGCCGATTAAATCGCTCTTCATGGCACACGCGCAATTCGACGCTGCATCCGGCGGATTCCGGCGCCCGTTCCCCTTCGACACGGAATGTGTGATGCGTCTCAACGTCGCGCAGCGGCCGATTGCCCGGCCGGCCTTGCAGCACGGTCGCTACCCGTCAGTACACTTGGCGCGACCGTTAACGAACGACGCTGTTCGACGTCACTCCGACTGGCGACTAGCTATGAATTTGCCGACGATGAGCGCGATCTTGTCGAAGAACCGGCGGTCCTCTGCATCGAACGCGGCGAGGCGGTGACTGTCCACATCGATCTCGCCGATGGGTTTGCCGTGAACGCGGATCGGCGCGACGATCTCCGACTTCGTTTCGAGCGAACAGGCGAGATAGCGCGCGTCGCTGTTGACGTCGTCGACGATGACCGTCGCATCGAGCGCGACGGCCGCGCCGCAGATGCCGGAGTTGACCGGGATCCGGACGTGCGGCGTTGGCGCTCCATTGTACGGCCCGAGGACGAGCATCTGATCGTCATGTGGATCGAGCATGTAGAAGCCGGCCCACGCACAATCGGGCGAAAGCGCCACGAGCGTGTCCACGATTGTTTGCTGAAACGACGCAAGACTCGTTTCCTTCGCCGCGCTCGCCTCGATTTGCGCGATGATCTCGGGCCAGTGCGTGCCGGCGACCAGCTTCACGTCGTTCTCTCCCGGACCGGCGATTCCACAAGGTGCTTGCGCGACGTCGACGAGAACTCTGCGATGTGGCTGTCGCAGATACGCTTGCCTGGATCGCCGACGTCGCGCGCGCGGCTCGCGCAAACTATGCGCCCAAACCGCGCGGCATTGCTTTCACCATGCCATCCGGTCGAGTCATCCTCATGACGGAATGGCAGAAGAACGGATTCCTCCGTTGGAACATCGACGATCATTTCTTCGGCGACTGCCAACCAGCATTCGGCCCGGAGATGTATCCCGACCTCGAGCGTGGGTTGCGCAAAGATCCGGGCGTCGCGCGTGCCGCGCGCTATCTCGAGAACATCGAACAGACGCACAACTGATCCGCTCAATCGAAGAGTTTCAATCGCGGGTCGACTGCGCTCACCGCCGGCACCGCGAGAGCGACGTCCAAGAGCGCCGCCATTTGCCGCGCGTTGACCGCGGACTGACCGTTCGCATGATTGTTGAAGAAGACATATGTCTCGCGTGTCTTGTCGGCGACCTGCTCGATGAGCGGCACCCACTCAGCCAATTCCGCGTCGTTGTATAAGTAGGAATAGCGATCCGACGGCTTGTCGTGATGCCACCATGCCGCGGCATTGCGTCCGTGAAAGCGTACGTAGCCGACGTCGGAGGTCACCTGCGCGCCCGGACGCAAGAGCGTGTCGTGCGAAGGCTCATCGACGTTACACCAGCCGAGGTTGAGCGCGGCCAGACGCCGCAGAACGTCGGGTCTTTGCCAGTCGCGATGGCGAAACTCCACCACAATCGGCGCGTTCGGCCACGCTTTGCGCAAGGCTTCGATGCGACGGTACGCGGCCGGCGACGGACGAAAACCGTTGGGGAATTGAGCGAGGATCGCGCCGAGTTTCCTTGCGGCTCTGATCGGCTCGATGCACGCCGCAAACCGCGCCGCCTCATCTTCGGCCGGCTCGGCCTCGGCCGGAACGTGAGTTATGGCCGACGGGGCCTTGACCGTGAATCGGAACGTCGGCGGCGTGCGCCGGTCGAGGCGTTCGAACAGCTCCGGACCGGGGGTGGCGTAGTACGTGCTGTCGATCTCAACCGTGTCGAAGCGCTCGGCGTAGTAAGCGATGAAATCCGACTGCGATACGCCGCGCGGGTAAAACGGGCCGACCCATTCGCGATAGGAAAAGCCGCACGTGCCGACTCGGATCATGCGGTCGATTTCGTCGCGCGCGGATTCTTCGCCTTATGGAATGTAGGGCGGCCCTTTATGGGCCGCCGGCGGACCGTAAAGGTCCGCCCTACATGAATCTAGCGCTTTGGAGCGCCCCTGAAGGCGGAGACCATCGCATCGAAGACCGGCGTCGGTTCAAGATTTGAGCCGAACGGCAAGCCGCGCACCACGCCGTTCCTCGCAGAGCCGTTCGGATCCCAACCGTTTCGCCAATTGTATTTGTCGGCGAGCGACCACGTGATGACGGTGGTCAAGGCCTTGTTCTGCACCGCAGTTCCGAGGAAGCCGCCATAGATCTTTGCGGAGACGTTATCCCGCGTCGCGTTGTCGTTGCCGAGACGGATATCGATGAGATCAAGCTCGGTGATGAAGAGCTTTAGCCCGAGCGATGCGACGTCGTTAAGAAACGTCGCGTACCCTGGCGAAACAAACGAGTCAGAGTCGCCCTGGAGATGCCCCTGCATGCCGAGGCCGTGGATCGGCACGCCTCGTGATTTCATGCCTTGAAGGAGATCGAGGACGAACTTGCGTTTTCGAACGCCGGATGCGGTATCCGTTTCCATATCGTCATCGTTGTAGATGAGAATGGCGTTCGGATCCGCCTGTGCGGCCGTGTGGAATGCGAGATCGATATAATCAGGGCCGGCGTTTTGGAACCACGAGTCGGTTCGCAGACCGTCGGGCCGGCCGTCGCCTGGATGAATTGCCTCGTTCACCACGACCCACGAGTACGTCTTACCTGCGTACCGGCCGACCACGGTCGAGATATGGTTCGTCAGCATCTGACGCGCATTCTGCGGCGTGAGATAGTGCTTCAGCCATTTCGGTTGACCGCCGTGCCAGATCAGGTGGCATGACGCGACTTTGAGCGCCTTGCTCTGCGCCCACGCCATCCACGCGTCGGTTTGCGAGAAATTGAAGGAAGTTGGGCTCGGGCGTACGTTGGCCCATTGAAAGTCGTGACCGGATTCGACGAGCGCGCACTGCTGCGCCATGAGGTTTGCAAGATCCGGGTATTGCTGGATGAGCGCATAGTCGCGCGCATTCGCGCCGTACACGATCCCAGCCGACGCAGCGGCCGACCGCAGCGTCGTGGTGTCAGCAAGCGCGGCCTGCGCAAAGAAGGGTGCTGCCGCAGCAGCGGTGATGAAAGTCCGTCGTCTCACTAGCGTGCCCTCGCAGTTGTATCGTTATACAATATTTCTACGATACACGGCGTGGTGTCGTTCCGAATCCTCTGAATGGGACGGGGTTCAAGGCCGTGAGAAAAGCCCTACCAGCGTGGCTTTGCCAAGCAGATGCTTGCTGAGAAGGTCTGTCAGCTCGGGCCCGGTGGTGGATTTCGACGCGCCCGGCAGCAGTGCCGCGTCAAGTGCATAGAGCGTGAAGATGTAGTGGTGCATGCCGCTGCCCACGGGCGGACACGGGCCGCCATATCCCGGTTTGCCGAACGACGTCGTGCCCTCCACGGTTCCAGCCGGCGCGGCGGAAAAATCACCGCTGCCAGCCGCGGTCTTGATCCCATCGACTGACGCCGGAATGTTGAAGACGACCCAATGCCACCATCCGCCGGGCGCTTTGGCATCGGGATCGTGCACCGTCAAGGCGTAGCTCTTCGTGCCCGAAGGCGCGCCGCTCCAATGCAGCGGCGGCGACACGTTGTGGCCCGTGCAGCTCATGCCGTTGAATTCGTAGGAGGTCGGCAGAACCGCGCCATTCTGAAAGCCGGCGCTCGTGAGCGAGAACGGCGCGGTCATCATCGAAGACGCGGCGAGAAGTGCGATCAGCATATTCATGCCGGCGACCATTACATCTGCGGGCAGGTCGTGCCTGTTCGCCGCGGGTATCTTGGGAAGATGAAAAAAGTCGCGGTGACCGGCGCGTCGGGGTTTGTCGGCCGGGCAATCGTGGCGGCGCTTGCTAAGCGCGGCGATGCCGTTCTCGCCCTCGGTCGGTCCGCCTCCATAGACGACCTGCCGCAGGGTGTGAGAACCGCGCGCTTCGATCCCAACGATACGAAACCGCATCCCGAGCTCTTCGAAGGCCTAGACGCTGTCGTCCATCTGGCAGGCGAGACGGTTGACGGGCGTTGGAACGAAGAGAAGAAGCGACGGATCTTCGACTCGCGGGTTGTCGGGACTCGCAACCTCGTCAGCACACTCGCGAAATGCGATATCGCACGACCGCCGGTTCTCATCTGCGCATCGGCGGTCGGCTTCTACGGCTCGCGCGGTGACGAAGTGTTGTCGGAGTCGTCGCCGCCCGGCGACGACTTTCTGGCCGGCGTATGCAAAGCATGGGAGAACGAGGCCGACGTCGCGCTGCTGCTCGGCATGCGCGTGGCGAAAGTGAGGGTGAGCTTCGTCTTGGGCGACGGCGGCGCAGTTCGAAAATTGCTGCCCCCTTTCAAGGCGTTCGTCGGTGGACCGTTTGGAACGGGGCGCATGTGGTTCCCTTGGATCCATCTCGAAGACATCGCGGCGATGTTCCTTTGGGCGATAGATCACCCGGAAGTCAGCGGCGCGCTCAATGCCGTGTCACCCGATGTCGCCACGAATGCACGGTTCGTCCAAGCGCTCGGCCATGCGATTTCGCGCCCTGCGCTCGCGCCGGTCCCTCCATTCGGCCTCAAGCTCGTCGTAGGCGAATTTGCCGATGCGGTGCTCGCGAGCCAGCTCGTCCTACCCGCGAAGGCGATGGATCTCGGATTTCGTTGGGAACATGAATCGCTCGAGGAGGCGATGCTCGACGTCCTCGCGCCGAACACGAACAAAAAACCCGCCACACATGAGTTGCGGGCGGAACAGTACATCCCGCGGCCGATCGAGGACGTGTGGCGGTTCTTCGCCGATGCGTCGAAGCTGCCGCAGGTCACGCCGCCGAAGCTGAGGATCGTGATTGTCGACCCGCCGACCGAACTGACGCGCGGTGCGACGATCGATTATTCGGTGCGGGTCGGCGGATTGCGGATGAAGTGGCGGACGTTGATCGCCGGGCTAACAGCCGGGTCTAGTTTTGTTGATTACCAAGTGCGCGGTCCGTACGCGTTGTGGCGGCATCGCCACGGATTCGAAGTCGGAAAATCGGGTGGGACGATCGTGCGCGACGAAGTTCGTTATTCTCTGCCGTGGGCGCCGCTGAGCGATATCGCGTTGCCGTCCGTGCGCCACGAGCTCTCGGACATCTGGGCCTATCGCAGGCACAAGATATCCGAGTTGTTCTCCTGAAGTACTGCGGCGTTAACCGATGCGCACGCCCCAGCCTTCGAACGCGCCCTTTTCGACTGCCGGCGAGATGACCGTCGGTCGAACATTTGCTGCTAGAATGTGCGTCACCATTTGGTTCTCCTCGTCCGGCCTAGCCGGGGTGATTGATTGAGTTACATACGCATATACTCGTGTGACAAGTGGAAGTTGCAGATAGTTGCAGGGCTTGTCGTTTTTTCGACACTGGCCGGATGCGGTTTTCACGCCGGCGGCCCGGGGACGAAAACTATCGTCATCGGGGCCGATTTCCCCACGAGCGGCATCGACGCAGCCGCCAACGTCCCGACGCAGAACGCCGTGGTATTGGCGGTCGAGGACGAAAACAAGCGCGGATTGCCCGACGGATACACGATCCGGCTCGAGACCACCGACGATTCCGTAGGGGGCGTCCATAACCCCGAACAAGGCGCGCTCAATATCCAATCGTTCATCTCAGACCAGAAGGCGCTGGCCGTCATCGGTCCGGGCAACTCCAATGTCGCGCGTGCGGAGATCCCGGTCGCAAACGCAGCGTCGCTTGCGATCATCTCGCCGTCAGCGACCTCGATCAGCTTGACCGACGACGCATCGGGCGCACGCGAACTCAGGCAGACGAACCCCGGCCTCCACACATTTTTCCGAACCGTGATGCGCGACGACATGCAGGGAGCTGCCGACGCGGATTTTGCGTACCACGCGCTGGGTGCGCGCCGCGTCTACGTGATCGACGACAACGAATCGTACGGCAAAGGGCTTGCCGACGTGTTCATACCGGCGTTTCGCAAGCTCGGCGGCGTCGTCATCGACCGTGCGCACTTCGCCAAAGCGCAACAGGACTTCATCGCGCTGCTCACGTCCGTCGCCTCCACGAAGCCGGATCTTATCTTCTACAGCGGCGTGGTGAGCACGGGCGGCGCTAAGCTCCGTCGCCAGATGCTGGAGCTCGGCATCAACGCGAAGTTCATGGGCGGCGACGGCCTCAAGGATCCGGGCTTCTTGCAGGCCGGCGGCGCCGCAGCCGACGGCACGTACGCATCCGAGGGCGCACCCGAATTGTCGCGCATGCCGAGCGCGCGCTCATTCTTGACAGAGTACGCGACGCGCTTTCCGAACCAACTGCTCGGAACGTACAGCGCAAACGGTTACGCCGCGGCGCAAGCAGCGATCGAGGCCATTCGGTCTCTCATGTCGCGCAACGGCGGCGTGCCGCCCACGCGCGCACAAGTCGTCGCCGAGATCGCGAAGAGCACCGTGGCCGACACCCCGATCGGGCCCGTCGCCTTCGATCGCGCCGGCGACATCACGACGCCCGTGGTGAGCATGTGGATCGTGCGCGGCGGAAAGTATGTATTTCTCTCCCAAGAGCGCACGAAGCTATGACAAGCGACGCGCTCTCGGCGCTCGTTCCCACCATCGAGAAACTCGGCTTCACGGTCGAGTTCATCGAGCGCAACATCATCGCGCGCGAGGGACCCGTGACCGTGTCGGAGATCGCGATGCTCTGGCAGGGCATGCCGAACAAACACGATCGGAAGCGCACTCGTCAGCTGCTCGATGCGCTGACCGAAACCGGCTTGCTGAAAGTTGTGGACGCCGAAAGCGGCGTGTTTGCGCGCGTTGACGTCAGTGCTTGACCCACTGCCATGCGTTCCAGGTGGCTGAGAACGGGCTTGGCCGAAGGCCGGCCAGCGAGGGCTGGGCCGCATATCCGTAGCGCGGCGCATAGAGAAAATCGTATGGCACGTCGCGCGCTAAGATGTGCTGGATCTGCGAGTAGAGCGCTTTCCGTTCGCTTTGCGTGGTTCCGACGAGCGCTCGGTCTTCGAGCTCGTCCACCTCGGCGTTGCAATAGCCCGCGTAGTTCGCGACGCCGTGACATGTGTCGATACCCGAGTCGTCGGGATCCGCACCGGTGCGCCACGCGATGTACGCCATGTCGTACGTTCCCGTCAGCAGCAGCCCGCCTTCGCTTCGCGGCAGATAGAATTGCGCGACCGATATCTTCTTGATCTCCGCGACGATGCCGCGGTCGCGCAGCATGGCTTGCGCGTACTCGGCGGTGCGAACCGCGGTGTCGCCTTCAGGAAACGTGACAAAGACAAGGGCGAGCGGCGTGCCGCCGCGATCCCGCCGCAGCCCGTCTTGTCCGCGCTTCCAGCCGAGCGAGTCCAGTATTCGATCCGCCGCTTGCGGGTCGAAGCGCGGCAATCGTGCCGAGGCGTCGTAAGCCCACGAGAATTGCGGCTGGTCGCTGTCGGTGACCGGATATTGGCCGCCCGTTATCCCCGCCGACATACGCGATCGGTCGATGGACATCGCAACGGCGCGGCGCATGCGCACGTCGTCGAACGGAGCCTTCCGGCAGTTGAACGCGATCGCGCCGAAGCCGGCGAACGGTGCGTAGACGATATGCAGATCGGACGCTGTGCCCAACGCTAGACGCTGCGCCGGAGAAAGCAACGACCAATCGAGCTGTCCGCCGCGAAGCATGATGAGATCGGTGTTCGTGTCCGGCACTTCGCGCGCCCAGATGCCTCGCGCCGCGGGCGCCCCACGGAAATAGTCCCGGTTCGGCGCGAGCGTCAAGCCTTCGCCGCGCGTCCAGGACGTCAGTCTGAACGGCCCCGTTCCGATCGGATGAGTATTGAATTCCGATGCGCGCAACGAACCCCTGCCTTCGAGCAGATGGGCGGGCAGAATCTCCATCGGCGTCGTGCCGTAGGTGAAGAAGGTGGCGACCGTAGGTGCCCATGTATGGCGCAAGTGCACGACGGCGGTCAGCGGGTCGGGCGTATCGATCGCGGAGATCAAATCGTAGCCGTGGGTGGACGGCACATCGTTGCGCGGATCGACGATGGCTTGCCAGGTGAAGCGAACATCGCGGGATGTGAATGCCGCGCCGTCTTGCCAGCGCACGCCGCGCCGCAGTCGGTAGGTTATCGTACGCCCGTCTGAACTGACGCCGCCGTTCGCCTTCGTCGGAACGGCGATCGCGAGCGACGGCACGAGCGCGCCTCGATCATCCACGTCGAGCAAGACATCGAACATGAGGCGCGCGACTTGATGCTCGTCGTCGTTCTGCGCGAGGATCGGATCGAGGCTATGCGGATCTTCGGACAGATTGAAGGCGATCGTGCCCTTGGGCCCTTGCGCGGCCGGCGGCTGCGACCGAAGCGAGCACGCGGAAAATCCGAGCGCCGCGAACACGAGCATGGAGGCCGCCCAACGACGCACGTGACGCAGCTTCGAGAAGGGGAGGCGGGCCTCTTTTTGCGCACGAAGGGCGCCCCATGAGTGACGGCGAGCGGAGCGCACCTTCAATCAAACGACGCACGACGTGGCTCACGCCGACCGTCATGGCGGTCTCGATCGCCAGCCTGCTGTCCGACGCGTGTTATGAGTCGATCATTCCGCTGCTGCCGGCTTTTATCGCTTCGCTCGGCGGCGGCGCGCTCGCGCTCGGAACAATCGAGGGATTGGCGGATGCGCTCGCCGCTGGATTCAAGCTTTGGGGCGGCCAGCTGGCCGACCATAGCAAGAAGCGGCGTGTTCTGGCCGGCGGCGGTTACCTTGCCGTCGGCGTCTTCATGCCGGCCATCGCCTTCGCTCACTCGATTCTCGGCGTCGGCCTCCTTCGCGTTGCGGCGTGGCTCGCGCGCGGATTCCGCAGTCCGATCCGCGACACGCTGATCGTCGACGATACCGATCCCAAGCTCGTCAACAGAGCGTTCGGGTTTCAGCGCGGCCTCGATACGGTCGGTGCGGTGATCGGACCGGCGACAGCCATGATCCTGTTGGCGCACCACGTCGCGGTCTCGACGGCGATTGCGACCGGATTCATTCCCGGCGTGCTGGCAGGCGCTGCGTATTTCTTCGTGCGAGAGCGCCCGCGCACGGTTCCGCCGCGTGCTCCGCTTCATCTCGCGGTTTCGGGCATGCCGCCTGCGTTCAAACGCTACGTCATCGGCGCAGGCGTGTTCGGGCTGGGCAATTTCTCGACGACGCTTTTGGTTCTTGCCGCGATCCACGCGCTGACGCCGGTCGTCGGTATCAGACCGGCGCTCGTCTATGCAAGCGGCCTGTATCTCGGACACAACGTCATCAGCGCGTCATTGTCATACCCGCTCAGCGTGGCGAGCGAACGGCTCGGCGTCGGGAGGCTGCTCGTCGTCGCTTTCGCCCTCTTCGCGATCGTCTGCTCGATCCTCGCGTTTGCCTCGACGTCCCTCGTCGGCATCGCGATCGCATTCGCAGTGGCGGCGATCGCCGGATCGATCATCGAGCCGATGGAGGCGACCTTGGCATCCAAACTGTTGCCGGCCGCAACGCGCGGCACAGGTTTTGGCGTGCTTGCGGCGGTCAACGGCGTCGGAGATTTCGTCTCGAGCGCCGGTGCCGGTGCGCTCTGGCAGATCGCCGGTCCCTTGGCTGCCTTCGGATCCGCCGGCGTCGTGTGTTTGGCCGGTATCGCGCTCGTCGCGCCGGTCGTGTGGACGCTGAAACGTGCGTGAAAACGCGGATCGGTTTCGGCACGGAGCGCCGAAACTCGGCGCCGAATCGTTCGTCAATCGAAAGGGGAGTCACATGTCAGCACGTCACCGATCAATCCGCTCAATTGTCGCTCTTGCCGCGCTCGCGGTCGCGTTCGCGAGCGCCGCTGCGATCGGCCGCACAGACGCGATGTCGAGTTCCACGCCTGCGCCATCGTCATCGGCGGTGGCGGTCAAAATCGCCAACTATGCATTCTCGCCACAGACGATCACCGTCACGGCCGGGACCGTTGTGAAGTGGACGAACACGGACAGCGTGGCTCACACCGCCACCGCGTCGGACAACTCGTTCGATTCGGGGAATTTGAATCAGAATCAATCCTGGTCGTACACGTTCACGAAACCCGGCAAGTACGCGTACGTGTGCACGTATCACTCGAACATGACCGGTACGGTAATCGTGACGGCTACCGCCGCCACCCCGGCTCCCACGAGCGGTTATTAGAGATGTAGGGCGGGCCTTTATGGCCCGCCGGCGGACCATAAAGGTCCGCCCTACATCACAAGACCCAGGAACGAATCGTGCGGGCACGGCGCCACACGCCGCCGGAGTCCTTCTGCCAAAGCTCCGTGGCTCCGTGTCCGCTTAGAGGACCGCGCCAGACCGCGCGCGTGACGACCGCGCCTCCGCCTTCGGGCCGCGCGGACACGATCCCGAGCGGAGCGGGCTGCGAACCAAATTCCGCTTCCCAACGCGTCTCGTCGGAGATCGTACGAAGTATCAATCCCTGCGGTACGATCGGGTCGGCGATGTCCGTCGCGAGCACCGGATGAACGCCGGAAACGCTTTGCAACTCGGCGACCGTCGAATCGAGCATGGACGCGTCGCCAAAACCATCAAACGCATTCTGCGCACTGTTCGCGCGCCGAAGTCGGGAGAACGCGTTTAGGCCGTTGTCGTCGACGGCGGCGAGGAGAGAGCGATCCAAACGAAAGGCCGATAGCGAACCTTCCGCGCCGGCGGCGCGACCCGGTGTCGAACCCCAGACCAGAAATGTTCCGGCCGGCAACGCAGCAAGGAATAGCTGCTCGCCCGCATACGTCGCGCCGGTGGCATAGCTCGCCGGACTTGCGTCGCCGGCGAGCGGCGCGACGCAAATCATCGCCACGCCGTCCATCGGTCTTGTCTCGGCCACCCATAGATCCCCGGCCGTCGCACCGACCGCGCCCGGCGATCCGTCAAGCGAATACCGCACGCGCCATTGCACGCCGTCGTGCGAAGACCAGAGCAACGCGCGATCGGAACACGCGCTCGCGGACGCATGGCAGTCGACAGAGGATGCGCCCCAAAGCGCGCCGTCGTCGGATCGAGAAAGGACCGCAAACGGAAACGCGGGCGCGCGGGCACGGATGAATCGACCTCGAACATCGCCGAGATAGACGTGCCCGAGGTATGACGCGATCCAGTGCATTCCGTCGGCGGGGCCGGCTGGATAGACGCGCCACTGCAAGATGGCCGCGTCAAGCGCATCCGTGTCAGGCTGGAGCGCGGGCCAAAGATCAATCTGGCCCTTCGATTCGACGGCAGCGATCAACGGCTGCACGTCGCTGTACCCGGATGGGAACGTCAAGGGAAGCGTCACGTAGGTCCCAGACCGCTGAACAGTGAGCGCTAAACCTTCGGGCCACGCGAAGTAAAGATGCGCGTTCGAAAGCGCGCCAAAACCGTCGCCCACCGAATACGCCGGGTCCGATGGCCGTAACGGATAAGAGTATTTGACAAAGTCTCGTGTCGCCGCGACGATGCGTGTGAGCCCATACGAGAAGACGAAGTACGCGACGCCATCGCGATACGCGCCTTGATAGACGGTTCTCCCGAGCGGTGCGATAGGCGAAAGCTGGCGCCCGAAGACATCGTCGAAGTGCGGCGCTAGCGCGTCGATCGCGCCCGCGCGCGCAATGCGCGGGGCACGCTGTGCGCTGGAATCGACCCACGCAATGCTCTCGCCGAGCAACACGAACGAACCGTTCGCGGCGATGCCTTCCACTCGCCGGTGCGCGCCGATCTGCCGGATCACGTATTTGCCGTCGGCCCGCACGTAGACGCTCACTCGATCCGAATCAGCCGGCGTGACATCGCTCATCTCGCCGGCGAGCGTCTGGTCGGCGGACATGCGGCGATCGGGCGATGAAAACGTGCCGGATTCCGCG
Organism: Candidatus Eremiobacteraceae bacterium; assembly: GCA_035295225.1. Taxonomy (NCBI): domain Bacteria; kingdom Bacillati; phylum Vulcanimicrobiota; class Vulcanimicrobiia; order Candidatus Eremiobacterales; family Candidatus Eremiobacteraceae; species Candidatus Eremiobacteraceae bacterium. The sequence continues at coordinate 36,624 of DATGJI010000024.1, forward strand.
CCGCCGCCATCCAGCGTCAGCTTGGTGTCGACATCGCCATCGCGGATCGAAATGGAATTCGCGCCGGTAAAGCGCGCGCTTTGCGCGAGTCCATCCGACGTCAACTGTGTGAGTCTGCGCGTTCGGAGGTCCAACAGAAACGCCTGGCTCGGGTTCATTCGCGCGGGATCGCCGAACAGCGCGGCGCCGGCGAACACCGCGACGAACACCGCGCGCGAACCGCTGCGATCAGTCGAAGCATCGCCGACGATCGAGCCGGGCATGATCCCGAGCGGCAACGATTGGATATGTAAAAATGCGCCGGTGGGCAGTGCGAGCGTCGTCTCCGGATATGGCACCCCGATGCCGCTCGCTGCGGCGCCGACGCGCAGCGCCGCCGCAAGCGCGATGACGATGAGCGCGAAAGTCACGAAACGGAAAGCGCCACGATACGCCACGCGCATACGCCGCGCTACGACCGCAGCGTGGCGAGGCCCTTCGCGCGCATTTGCGGAAATAAGCGGCGATGCGCGTCACGCACCTCTGGCGCTACCCATTCAAATCTATGCGCGGCGAGGCGCTGACCGCCGCGCGCATGGAGCTCGGCGGCATGCCATTCGATCGGCGTTTTGCGTTCCGCGACGAAACGCCGGGGTCGAATCGCCTCGGACAGCTCGAGACCGCGCGCCAACACCTAGCCATGCTCGGATACGCAGCGAGGGTTGTAGACGGATCGGTCGTGATCGCGGCGCCGGACGGCAGCCTCCTGGCTGCGACCGATCCAGCGCTCGCGCAACGTGTGAGCGCCGAGACCGGTTCGCAGCTCACCGTGACGGAAGATCCGAGTGGCGGCAATCACGACGATGCGGACGTTCTCGTCATCAACGCGGCTTCAGTGGCCAAACTCGCAGCAGAATGGGGACACGACGTGGACCCCCGGCGCTTCCGCCCGAACGTGCTCGTGGCCGGCGACCGACCATTTCAAGAAGAAGCCTGGGTGGGCCGATATATGAAGATAGGAGAGGCTACGCTCAAAGTCGTGTCACCGTGCGTACGGTGCGTCCTCACGACGGTCGAACCCGAGACGCTTGCGGTCGATCCTTCGTTCCTTAGATTGGTCGCGCAAAAGCACAACGCAAGCTTCGGGGTCTATGCCAAAGTCGTCGAACCCGGTGCAGTGCGCGTCGATGACGACGTCGCGGTCACCGAGGGACAGAGCGAGCCGGACCAAGCACAAGGTGTGAAAGTGTGATGACGATGGAGATGTTCAGACGTTCGGCGATCGCGCTCTGCTTCACGATCGCGCTCGCGGCGCCGGCGGCGTCGCATCAAGCCCCGTTCTTGCCCCCCAAAGGCTGGGTCTTCGCGGCCCCGCCGGCCGGTTTCATCGGGAAGTGGATCAAGCCGGGGAGCGACGCATACAAGCAAAACGTCAGCGTCCTCGGTCACAAGTTCGACGGGTCGCTCGCAGATTTCCATGCGATCGCGATCGGCCAGCTCAGAGAGAAGTTTCCGGGCGGCACCATAGCGGTGAACCAAGACACAACCGTGTGTGGCGACCATCCGGCTAAGTACGTCTCGTACGGCTTGAACTCCGATATCGGTCCGATGATCATCGAGCAGATCGAGACCGTGGAAAATGGAGCTGCCTACATCGTGACGTATGCTCGCTTAGCGACACAGGATTCCGACCCAGCAGCGCGAGACTCATTGACGACCATCTGCGGAGTCTGAAAGTGCATGCATAGAACCTCGAGCGCGGCTAAGAACGCCGGGCGAATCGGCGCGGTGTTCGGAGCCGCCGCCGTCGCTACGCTGCTTATTGCGATGCCGGCCGTGCAAAGCCGAGCCGACACGTCTCCGTCGCCCCAAGCGACGCCGGCTAGTCCGTATGGTCGTGTGCCGGTTCCGGGCAACACCGTCGTCTTCGACGGCACCGTCGGCGGCCAGCGCACGGCTTGGGCGTATTTCAGTCAATTCTGGCTCGAGCGGTATCTATCGGTGACGGTCGACGCAGCAGAATTCGCGGTGCAGGGCACGTCGCTCGACAACGAGCTCAACACGATCTCCGACCACGTCATCACATTTCCAAACGGCACGCGCGGCACCGTCGAGTCGATTCAACCTTACCATTACAAGGATCGTCTCGATCTGGAGGTCCGAATCAGCGTCTCCAGCGGCCCGATGCGCGGTAAAGATGTCTGGACCACTGCGGCAGAACTGACGGACGGCACCGGGCACCCCTACGTGAAGATGTAACGCACGGCGCGGTGCGCGAGCACCATGACCGAGAGCATCGAGGCGGGGCCCATAGTTTCAGGATATCGGCGCCTCCGCGGCGTAGCGATTGACGGCATGGCCAATTTCGGAGATTTCCTATCCGCTCGGCCGGGTTTGCAGCGGCGGCTGTTTTTTTTGGCTCGCCGTTTTGTCGCGGGCGAGACGGTCGAGACGGCGATCGATGCGGTTCGCACGCTGAACGCGGCGGGGCTCAGCGCGACCCTGGACTTTCTCGGCGAGGACGTCCACGACGAAGGCGCGGCGGCATTGACGGCCGACACGTACGTGCGCATGATCGACGCGATCGTCGCGGCTCGCGCGGACGCAAATGTTTCCGTCAAGTTGAGCGCGATCGGCCAGGCGATATCGGACGATACCGCTGTCCGCAATCTATTCCCGATCCTCGAGCGTGCCAAAGCCGCGAACATGTTCGTGCGGCTGGACATGGAAGGTTCGAAGACGGTCAATTCGACCTACCGCATTCTCGCCCGCGCCCGGGCGGCGTACGAGCAAGTCGGGGCGGTCGTGCAGGCGTATCTGCATCGCGCGCAGGACGACGTGCAGAAGTTGATCGCCGACGGTACCCGCGTGCGGCTCTGCAAAGGGGCATATGCTGAGCGGCCGGATGTCGCCTTTCAAGACATGCCGGCGATCCGGCGCAACTATATGCGTCTCGCGGAAGCGCTGCTGACTTCCGGTGTCTATCACGGGATCGCCACGCACGACGACAATCTGATCGAAGCGGTGCGCGCGTTTGTCGAACGCAAGGGCATCGGCCCGGATCGGTTCGAGTTCCAAATGCTCTACGGGATAAGACCGGAACGGCAGCGCGAAATCGTCGGCCTCAAATATCGGCTGCGCGTGTACGTGCCGTTTGGGACGCATTGGGCCGGATACTTCTATCGGCGACTCGCGGAACGTAAGGAAAACGTGTATTTCGTGGTACGCAGTCTGTTCAGCCGATGATCGTCGGTATGCACTTTGGCGCAGTGTTCGTGCGCTCGTCATCCATTCGACGCGTGATCGGGGCGCTGGAACAATTGATGGACGAATCGGATCGGGCGCGGACACAGGAGCGCGGCTTGGAACCGACGCCGGACGACGTGACGGTGGAGAAAATCGTTCGCAGTTTCGCCGTGCTGCCGGAAGAAGACGATTGGATATCCGTGCTCGAGGACGGCCATTCGCTCGACGACGGCGGAGTGGCCGAGGGCTTGAGCGAGATACTCCAGACTGAAACGCTGCACTTCACGTACAGCGACGCGCAGAAGGCGTGGTCGTTCACCCGCTATGTGGATGGGCAGCCGCTCGACGCCGGGGGCGCCGAGGATCGCGACTATGACGTGAGCGCGATGCAGTTTCTCGAGCAGAACTCCGTGCCGCATTTCGGCGTGTACTACGAAGAGATCGCGGCGTCCGCCGGACCGGATGCCCCGGCACTGGAGGGATCGCTTGAGATCCTCGGCGACATCTCGATTCGACCGCCGATGGGGACCGAGATAGTCACGTTTCGCCGCCGCCCCTAATCTTCGATACGGCCATAATCGTAGATCTGCCTTGGAAGGCAAGTGTTCTTTCCTCGGCTTACATACGTCGCATGCGAAAGCGGCTGTTCGACGGCAAGATGCCGTTGACTCTACGCATCGTAGCGTGGTTGTTCATAGTTCAAGGCGTCTTTTCGCTTGCGACAAGTCTGATTCAAACACACGCAGCCAACGTCGGATTGAACCCATCTGGTTTCGGGGCGGCGACTGACATCCTCAGCGGCCTAATAGACCCGATCGTCGGCGCAGGCATTCTCTTCCGACGTCGATGCTGGCGATCAATCGCCGCGTTGGGTGTCGGCAGCAATTGCGGGATGCAGGTCGCTGGAATCGTGGCAGCGTCAGGGGGCGATCATCTTTTCTACCCCCAGTCGATTATTCTATTGATATCACTTGGCTTCAGCTGCTTGGTGCTCTGGGCATTGACGGATCGGAGAGCCCACCTCGCGATGAGGTGACCGATGGCCGGTTACGATGCGCGGTGCGCTTCGCCGAAGAGGCGCTGCGTTTCCGCGAATCGATCGACGCGGCGAAAAGCGGCTTCGGCCTGCGTGTAGGACTGCGAAATGATGCTGGCGGCCGCGGCAAACGAAGGCGGCGTGTTCAAGGCGGCCATGTGGATCAAGACCGCGGTGAGGCCGGCGGCCAACTTCAGAGTGCTGATAAAACGTCCCGACATCGCGTACTCCTCGCTGTTGAAACGCTGGCACAACGCCCTATTGTTTCCCAAGCGATGAAAGTCGCGTTAAAAGGGAGCCGACTGGCCTCGGCCCCCTGCAAGTGATAAGTCGGTCTCTTCAGGAACTTAGAGGTGCTGGGTCACCGTGAACGTCAGCGCGCGGCCGGGCAGTGAGTACGCGTTCGTCGGCGACGGTCCGGTCGGCGTTGGATATGCGACGCCGGCGCCGAACAACGTGAACTTGTCCGCGAACTGATTCGTCAAGTTCTGCACGCCGAGTGTGAGCGTCGTCTGCTGCATCTGCTTGTACACGCTGCCGTTGAACAGCCAGTATGACGGCCGGTTCAACTCGTTGTTGGCACTTTCGTACCCCGCGCCGATCGCATAGCCGAACCCGGTCGAACCGTGACCGTCGAGCGACAGCAAGCCTTTGTGCGGTGGTATGCCTTGGAATTGCTGACCCGAGACGACGTTTGGCGCCGAAGGGTCGAACGCTGCCGGATCGTTGAGCGGATAGGCGATGTCGATCCCATACTCGGCGTGCAGCGCGCTATAGCGTGAAAGCTGCTTGTCCGCGCGAAGCTCGACGCCTTGGTAGCGGACGTTCGCCAAGTTCTCGATGAAGCCGAACTGACCGCCGCCCGGATTCGAACTCGGCACGAAGAAGATCGGGTCGCGCAGCGCCGTGCTGTAGGCGTCGATCTCGATCCGCGGCGCGAGTTCGTCGCCGCCGAAACGATGTTCGTAGCCGACTTCGAATTCGCTCGTATGTTCGGCGGTGAGGGTCGGGTTGATCGCCCGTTCGGTCATGAGCGGCGCGCGGAAACCCGTGCCGAACGAAGCCCGGAAGACATTGTCGGCGCTTGGCGTCCAGACCATCGCGAGCCGCGGGTCGATGCTGGAGCCGAACGTGTCGTATCGGCTCGCGTACACCGCTGCGGTGTAATGCAGCTGCGGCGTCGAATCCCACTGATACAATCCTGCAAAGGACCGCTGCGTCTGCTGCGTCGACAAGATGCCGGGTGAGAATGGCGCACCGGGCGGCAGCGAGAGAGTCTCGTGCCGAATATCCGTGAGCAGCGTCCACGTGCCGTTCGCGAGATAACGGTCGTACTGGATCGAGTCATCGCTCACGACGTCGCGGTCGTCGAACAGATATGGATTCGCCAGCGTGACCGGCACGCCGGGAACCGTCTGATCGGTCACGTTCGTGAGGTGTCGCATGATCAAGGTGCCGGGCGCGGTTCCCGTCGTGCTCGACTCACCGATCGGCAGCTGCACATCTAAACCGTATGCCGGCGAATTCGTCAGGTCCGCAGCTCCGGGATACGCGGTGAATATCGAGCTTGGTCCGACGCTGTTCGGATCGTTCGGGAAGCTGAGCGGCGCGGAAAGGTCGCGATACGCAGTCGTGTTGCGATAGGTGGCTTCTACGAATCCGTCGCCGATGCCGAGCGAATAGCGCAGCTTCAATAACGATGATGTCGCATCGATCGTGCTGCCGAGCGTGGTCGATGCGACCGTAGGCGGCGACGCTTGCGGGTTCGGCTCATAGAGCGCGTCGTAGCCGGTGACCGCGCCGTTCGTGCTGTAGCGATGGAATGAAAGCGCGTAGCCGAGACGATCGCCGGTCGTACCGGTCGCCTGAAGCGTGTAACCGGATGTGTCGAAAGTACCGAGCGAGAACCGCAGCAAGCCATGGTCTTGCGGCGTCGGGTCGAGCGTGCGGAAGTTGATCGTGCCGCCTTGTGTGTTCGCCCCGTCCAGCGAGGCCGGTCCCACGCCATAGACGACCTGCACCGCAGAGAATTGCGCCGGGTCTAGCAACTCGAGGTCGAAGTCACCGGTGTTGGCGTTGTTCACCACGTGGCCGTCGATGTCGATGAGCGTTTCCGAGGGGTCCGGGCCGCGCAAGCTGGCTGTCTGCGGCAAGCCCGGCGCGCCGCCTGCAGGACGCGTCATCGTGACAGCGATCTGTTGGCTGAGCGCATCGGCAAGATTCTCGACGCCGCGCCCGGCTAGGTCTTGGGGATCGAGGTTCGCCGACGGTGCGGAGGAGGTGGATAGCACCTGACGGCCGTTGACCGTGACACGATCGAGCGTCGAAATGCTGCCTGTGGTCGCGCGCGCTAACTGAAGGACGATCGCCGCCGTGTGGCCCTCGGTGACGGAGATCGTCCGCGGAGCCAGGGGCGCGAAGCCTCGCGCTTGCGCGGTCACGACGTATGTCTGGGCCGGGAGGTCGAGCTTGAACGAACCGTCGGCGCCGGAGATGACGGAGTTACGCGTAGGACCCGCCGCAAATTCGATCCGGGCCGCAGCGATCGGCTGACCGGAAGCATCGATGACGTTTCCTTGAACAGACCCGGTCGAAGCCGCTAGCGCAGGCGTTAACAGCAGCCCGGCAAGGATGGCTGCAACGGTAATTTTAAGAGTCGCGAATATTCTCAAGGTATATACTCATTTATCCCAGCTCCGTCGGCGCGCCTGCCGCGCGTTTCCCAATCGGATTGGGACGTTTTCCGTCATCCTCCGACTATCGTCAAACTCTTCACAGGACCGGGTTTTCAAGCATGCGTAGTTGGCGATGTACGGCACCCGCCGCATGCAATGGCGGCCCACATCTAGACTAGAATGCAGGAGAGCCATGAACGACAGATCGGACAGCGCAACGCGGGCTGAACGCGACTCGATGGGCGAGATGCAGGTCCCCGCGCACGCATTGTACGGCGCGAGCACACAGCGCGCCGTGCTCAATTTTCCGATCAGCGACCTTCGCTATCCGCGGCGCTTTATCAAAGCACTGGGTCAGATCAAACTCGCGGCGGCGCAGACCAACGGCGAACTGGGGTTGATCGACGAGGGCGTCGCCCGCGCCGTCGTAGAGGCCGCGCAAGAAGTCGTCGACGGTAAGCACGACGCGCACTTCGTAGTGGACATCTTCCAAACCGGCTCGGGAACGTCCACCAACATGAATGCGAATGAAGTGATCGCCCACGTGGTCGCCGGCCACAAGCGCACCGACAAGAAAGTGCACCAGAACGACCACGTCAATTTCGGCCAGAGCTCCAACGACGTGATTCCGACCGCGACGCACGTCGCCGCCGCCAGCGCCATCAAAGAAGATCTGCTGCCGGCGCTGCACACGCTGCAATCCTCGCTTGAGAAGAAGAGCCAGGAGTTCTGGCAGATCGTCAAGACCGGCCGCACGCACTTGCAAGACGCGACGCCGATCCGCCTTGGTCAGGAATTCCTCGGCTACGCGGGTCAGATAGAACGCGCTCGCAAACGCGCGAATCACGCGCTCGACGAACTATGCGAGGTCGCGCTCGGCGGCACTGCGGTGGGCACCGGCATCAACACACATCCCGAGTTCGCCAAGCGGACGTGCGCGAAGCTGGCGGAAATGACCGGCCTTCCCATCCGCGAGACGTCGAACCATTTTCAAGCGCAATCGAGCTTGGACAATTGCGTTGCGGCGAGCGGCGCGCTCAAGACGATCGCGGTATCGCTGACGAAGATCGCCAACGACATCCGCTGGCTCGGATCCGGTCCGCGCGCCGGCATCGGTGAGTTGGAATTGCCAGCCGTTCAGCCCGGTTCGTCCATCATGCCGGGCAAAGTCAATCCCGTGATCTGCGAGAGCGTGCTGATGGTCTGCGTGCAGGTGATCGGGAACGACGCAGCCATCACGGTCGGCGGACAGAGCGGCAACTTCGAGATCAATCTCACGATGCCGATCGTCGGCTATGATCTGCTTCAGTCGATCTCGCTGCTCGCGCACGCCTGTACGAACTTCGCCAAGCAATGCGTGGACGGTCTCAAAGCGACCGACAAGGGCCCGCAGATGGTCGAGCGCGGACTTGCGATCTGCACATCGCTCGCACCCATCATCGGATACGACGCGGCCGCCGATATCGCCAAAGTCGCTGCCAAGACCGGTAAGACGATCCGCGAAGTAGCGCGCGAGAAGACGAAGCTGTCCGACGCCGAGCTCGACTCGATCCTCAACCCGGCGCTGATGTGCGAACCGAGCGCGGATCGCGTCGGCGCCGGAGGCGGATAAACGCCGCCATGAAAACGATCGGCCTGGTCGGCGTCGGCGCGATGGGCGAACCGATCGGCGCCACGCTGTTGCGCGCCGGCATGACGCTGCGCATCTGTGCTCACCGCCGCCGCGAGCGAGTCGATCGCCTCATCGCAGCGGGCGCCGTGGAAGCGTCAGATCCCGCCGCCGTCGCCGACGGCTGCGACGTGCTGATCATGGCGCTGCCGGACTCGCCGCAAGTCGAAGAGGCGCTTTTCGGCTCGCGCGGCGCGGCGCCGTCATTGCGGCGCGGCTCCTACGTCATCGACATGTCGACCATATCTCCCGTAGCGTCGCGCGACTTTCACAAGCGTCTCGCGGAGCGCGGCGTCGCCATGATCGACGCGCCGGTCTCCGGCGGCCCGGCGCGAGCGGCCGACGGCACGCTTGCGATCATGGCCGGCGGCGAACCGGAATCGTACGCTGCCTGCGAGCCGATCCTCCGCTTGCTCGGCACCCCCACGCGCGTCGGTCCCCCGGGTATGGGCGAGACGGTCAAACTCGTGAATCAGATCATCATCTCATCCGTCATGATCGCGAACATCGAAGGGATGCTCTTCGCAAAAAAGGCGGGCGCCGATATCGACCTCGTGCGCCGCGTGATCGGCTCCGCGACCGGTTCGAACTACATCCTGGAGAAGTGGCTGCCGCAGACCTGGTTTGCGGGATCGCACAAGGGCGGATTCGCGCTCGATCTCTTGCGTAAGGATCTCAATGCCGCGCTGAAAGCGGCAGAAACGATGGGCCTATCGATGGTCCTTTCCACGTGTGCCGCTCAGCGCTACGGCGAGGCGGCGAGGGACGGCCTTGGCGCCGACGATTATAGCGCGGTCGCTGTGCCGTACGAACGCGCCGCCGGCGTCAATATCACCGATTAATATTTTTCGCACGAGTCGTGCGCGCTCTGCGGCTTCCCATTCACCGTGTAGTTGAACACGCGATCGATACGCGTCGGCGTGGAGCGGCGCCACAGGACGGTTCCGTGCGAGGCTGCTTCAGGCTGATAGAAGGTTCCCGTCCAAGTCCATCCGTTTGACGCGGGTCCCGGTGATGTGTTCGTGGCGAACGTGCCGTCGCCGTGAAAGTCGTAGTATATCCACTCTTTGAGCTTGGGCACGTAGCCGACATACGCCGTGCCGCCGTCGGCGGAACGCGGTCCCCATTGCACGGTCGTCCAGCCGACGCCCGGCGCAGGCGCGATGTGCCAATGATATCCACCGGTACAGGTCCACGATCCGGCGAACGCTTGCGCGAAAAGGCTTGTCGCGGCTGCAGCAAGTGCGAGTAGCATGGCGATCATCCTTTCGTGATGCCGTCGATGTGTTTCGGCCGGGAACATTGGTCGGAACGAGCGGCGAAGCCTAGGGGCCGACTCGCGTCGGCCCCTTCAGAAGCGTGGTCGGTCCCTTCAGAAGCGTGGCGCTTGCGTTGAACGGTGCCTTACGGCGGCGGCGTCGCCGATATCACGCAATCGATCCGGTTCGGCGTGTTGAAATTGTGGTCTTCCTCCATGACGCCTTGGCCGTACGCGTAACCGTATCCATCCGTGGACGTGCCGATCATGTGCGAGCCTTCAAAGAATTCATTCACCTGATAGACGCCGAACGTCGTCGGGTTTGTCGGACCAGTGCCCCAATAGAAGCGACTAATGGTTCCGCCGTTCTCTGCCGGGTAGTCGTAGAATTTTCCGGCCGGCCCCGGGCTTGCGGCTTGTATGACGACGGGCGACGCAAGCGGCTGCGGCGACGAACCGGCAGTCGCCATGTAGCCGTAGAGCAACGTGTCGCCGGCGGCATCGTTGGCGAGCAGCTGAATTTCGTCCGTGCTCTGCGTCGGCGAGGATGGGATTTGTTCCTGATATTCGTATGTGAGCGTCCCGTTGACAGTAACGCTGCCGATGACTCGGTTCGTCTTTGGAAAACTCGATGCGCCCGGCGCCGGTGTGCCGAGGTAGCACTTGTAGGTCCACGCATCGCCGACGGCCAGCGGTTGGTAGAACTGCATGATCGTGGGCGAAGGCGATGGCCGCGGACCCGGAAGTCCGCCGCCTCCGCCACCCCCTCCGCCGCACGCCGCGAGAAGCGTCACTAAGCCCACGAGTCCGAGCATCCATTTCATACGCCGATCATGCCAGGTTCGCTGTTGAAAAGTCTCAAACGATTGCTCAAGGATGTCTCAAGACGGCTCGAATTCTCCGAACGGTGCGCGCCTCGGCGCGCTTGAATATTCGTTTGGCCCCTATCGCATGCGCACCGACGACATGATCCTGTATTTTCGGGATGCTGCTGTTCCGCTCGCGCCAAAGGTCGCGCAGACGCTGCTCGCGCTGCTCGAGCGCGCCGGACGGGTTGTATCTAAGGAAGAACTTCTCGAGACCGTGTGGGGCGGCGCCGCGATAGAGGACGCGAATCTTTCGCAGAACATCTATACGCTGCGGCGCCAATTCGAGGCGACCGCCGGCGAATCGCTCATCGAGACGCTCCCGCGCCGCGGCTACCGGTTCGCCGGACGCGTCAGGCGCGCGGCTCCCGATCGTAGGGGGAGAAGACGGTCTTTGCTCGTTGCGAACGCTTTACTCGCAGCAGCGACCGCGTGCGCGGGGTGCGGGGCCGCGCTCATCGTCTTTGCGAGCACCGTCGGCGTGCGCGCCCCGGTGACGACGGCCCCGCCGGCGCTCGCTGCCAGCCAAGCCTACTGGACAGGCTGGTTGTACTATCGCGAAGGCACTGACGAAGGATTCCGCACTGCGCTGCGCTCGTTCAAGCAAGCAGCGGACTTGCAGCCTTCGGATCCGCGCGGTGCCGCCGGCGAGGCGATGACCTATGCTTCGCTCGCGGACAGTGAGGGAGATTCGCCCTCGGCCGTCGCCGATAGCGCGCATGCTGACTGGCTTGCATATCACGTGCTCGCAAATCATCGCGATTCCGCCGCTGCACTCGCGGCAAAGGGATTCGTTGAATTCGACATCGATGGCGCCTTTGCGGCCGCGACGCGCGATCTACGGCGCGCCGAACATCTCGATCCGCAGAGCGCGCCGTCTTACATATGGTACGGCAGTGTGCTGCTCTGGCAAGGAAGATTATCGGCGGCGCGCGAGCAGCTGTCGCACGCGACGCGGCTTGATTCGTCGCTTCCGAGCCTGGACTATCTGTTGGCGTGGGACTACTATTTCAGCCGCGACTTCGACAACGCGATCGCTTTCGCCAAGCTCGCAATCGCCGACCCGTGGACCGAAAATGCAGGCCGCCTGCTGCTCGCCGCAGCCGATGAGGGCGCAGGCCGATTCAAGCCCGCGATCGCCGCAGTTGCGGATCTGGCTCCCGGACCGACGGATGACATCGCCGCGAGCGCCACGCGCGCCCACGTCTACGCGACGATGGGTGATCGTGTCGACGCAGCTCGCGAGCTCCGTACGGTCGAGCGGCTCAGCGAGCGCTATAAGCAGCGGCCTTTGCTAACCGCCGTCGCGTATCTCGCAAACGGCCGGTTAGACGAGACGTTCGCTTGGCTCTCGCGCCTATCGCAGATCGATCGCACCGTTCTCGAAATGGACCCGCGCCTTGATCGCGCGCGACAAGATCCGCGGTTCTCGAAATGGCTCCACGGCTAAGCCTCGTCTGAAGGGGCCGACTTTCAGTCGGCCCTGGATTGGTTTCGCCTAGGGCAAGCGGTGTTTGCCCGGCTACGGAACGACGCGGGCAAGCGATACTTGGCCCGGCGCCGAAAGATTGTCGACATGATGACCTACGCCACGCTTGACGGACCGCGCACGATCAGCTGGCGCGACAAACCTCTGCCGAATCCAGGACCGGGCGAGGTGCTCGTACGGATTCGCGCGGCGCTGACGTGCGGCACCGACCTCAAAACGTTTCGGCGCGGACATCCAAAGCTGCAATTCGGGCCTTTCGGGCACGAAGCTTCCGGTGACGTGATCGCGATCGGCGAGGGCGTGACATCGTTCTCTCCTGGAGATCCCGTCATGTGGGTGCAGACCGCACCCTGCGGCGGCTGCGAGGCATGCCGCGCCGCCAAAGAAAATCTTTGCGAAAAGCTCTTCGACGACATCGCGCTCGGCGCATACGGCACGCACTTACTGCTGCCCGACAAAATCGTGCGGCGCAATCTCTATCGAAAACCCGCGCACCTCTCGTACATGGAGGCCGCGTTCTTGGAGCCATTAGCCTGCGTCGTGCATGGCTGGTCGGTTCTCCGCCGCGCGAACGCACGAGAGCCGCTTCCGCACGACGTGGCGATCGTCGGCGCAGGCACGATCGGATTGCTCCACCTGCTCAACGCGGTGCAAGCCGGTGTGCATGCGACCGTCATAGCGCGCGGCGCAGATCGACTCGACCTTGCCATGCGGCTCGGCGCCGACGAGGTCCTCGACGCGGTGAAGGTCGAGGACGATCCTGCGGACCGCGCCATAAACGCGGCGCGTTTCGATGCGGTGATCGAATGCGGCGGAACGGCCGAGAGCTGGAACACCGCGGTTCGACTCGTCGCACCTGGCGGGCGCGTTCTTCTGTTCGGCGGACTGCCGGCGGGCGAGCGCGTAGCCTTGGACGCGGGCCGCATCCATTACGACGAACTAACCCTCCTCGGCACCTTCCATTTCTCGCCGGACGACGTTCGCGAAGCGCGGGACCTGCTCGCGGGAGGCGCGGCAAACGTGAAACCGCTCGTGAGCGGCATCGAGCCGATGAGCGCGTTGCCGAGCGTGTTTGAGCGGCTCGATAAGCGCGAAGGCTTCAAGTATGCTTTAGTCCCAGAGCCCGCGCGCGTCGGGTGGATTTGAGGCGTGCAAGCGCGAAACGCCGAGATTCCGATATGCCGACGACGACACGCGCGGCGGTCTACGACCGCGATGGCAGCATAACGCTAAAGGATCTAGCGCTCGACGCGCCCGCCAAGGGCGAACTCGTCGTGCGCATCACCGCGTGCGGCATTTGCCCGGGCGAGGTGCTCGCGTGGTACGTCGCGCGCAAAGCACCGTTCGTGCTCGGGCACGAACCGGTCGGAGTCATCGAACGCTGTGGTGACGGTGCTGCGCCAGGCTCCAACGGCGCAAAGCCGTTCGCGGTCGGCGAACGTGTCTTCATCCACCATCACGCACCGTGCATGACGTGCCGATCCTGCCTACGCGGCGACCACGTCCAGTGCGCGACGTGGCGTTCGACCCACCTCGTGCCGGGAGGCATGGCGACCTTTGCGGTCGTGCCCGAAGCAAACGTGCGCGCCGACGTGCTGCGCCTGCCCGATGCGCTCGGTGACGACGCCGCAACATTGATCGAACCGCTTGCGACCGTCGTCAAGTCGGTGCGCCGTTCGCGCATGCGCGCGCGCGATCGCGTGTTAGTCATCGGCCTCGGCGTCATGGGTCTACTGCACATCGCGCTGATGCGCCATCGCAACGCGGGGTTTGTGCTCGCGGCCGATCGCGTGCCCGAGCGTCTCGCATGCGCCACGCGCATGGGCGCCGATCGCGTGCTCGATGTCTCGACGGATAAGATCGAAGAACTCGTCGCATCGGAGACCGGCGGAGACGGCGCCGACGTCGTGATCGTCGGGCCGGGGTCCACAGATGCGATGGAGAGCGCGTTGCGCTGCGCAGCGCGCGGCGGTACGATCGTGCTTTTCACCCCGCTGCCGGAACGCGATCGCTGGGAGCTGCCGGTACATGACGTCTACTTCAAAGACCTCACGATCACCGCAAGTTACTCCGCCGGACCGGACGATACGCGCGAAGCGCTGGCGCTTCTGAACGGCGGACTCGACGTCGCGCCGCTCTTCACCCATCGTTTCCCCTTAGACGGCGTCGTCGATGCATACCGGCTCGTCGCGCAAGCGCGCGAAGCGCTCAAAGTCGTCGTATATCCAGGTGCGCGATGAAGCATGAGTTTGATCCGGCCTCATTCTCCTGGCGCGGCATCGAGACAGAAGGCTACCGTGCGGGGCGAGAGGATCTTCCGGATCAAGGCTACCGCGGCGTCACGCGCTTCACGATCACGTCGCGCGAAAGCGTTCCTTGCAACTTTGAAGTCCGCTACTTCGAGATCGCGCCCGGCGGGTATACGCGGCTCGAGCGGCACGCGCACGTGCATTCCGTGACGGTGCTGCGCGGTTCGGGCTATGCGATTGTTGGTTCGGAGATCCACGGGCTCGGATCGCACGATCACGTCTACGTACCGCCGCAGACGCTGCATCAATTCGTCAACGACGGCGACGCGCCGCTCGGATTTCTCTGCGTGGTCGACGGTGAGCGCGATCGGCCCGAGCAGCCGAACGCGCGCGATCTAGACCTCTTGAATAGTAATGATGCGACACGCGGGCGATATAAGCTGTAGCAGGCAGGCCTCCCCACAACTCCCAATAAATTAGTTGCTATTCGGATTCTGAAGCGGCCGAGCCACATGCAGGCGCCGACTTCATGTCTGCCCACTATGATGGAGCATCTATCATGACGCGTTTCTTGGCATGCATCGCTTCCTTATCGTCGCTGATCGTCGCGATCTCCGCGGCCGGGCCGGTCCAAGCGGCCGGATCTGCAAGTCCGAATCCGGCGGCTTCGCCGAGCGACTACCAGCAGTTCGTCGCCGGCCTGACGCCGCAGAACGGCCTCTTCACGCTGTGGCGTAAAGATGGAAAAGTCTATCTCGAGTTGACCAAGGATCAACTCGACACCGACTTCATCGAGACGTCCACGCCGGAAACGGGGATGGGCGGTCTTGGCGTCGCGCCGGGCAATCCATATTACCAACTGGCGCGCGTCATGCGCTTTTCGCGTCAAGACAACAACGTCGTCATCACGTTCCCGAACACGTCGTTCGTCGCGCCCGACGGATCGCCGTCTGCGCTTGCGATCTCGCAAAACTTTCCGCCATCCGTTCTGGCGGTGGAACCGCTCGCCGCGACCGACCCGGCTACCGGCAATGTCGTCATCGACGCTTCCCCGTTCCTCGGCGATGTCTCAGATATCACGGACGGCATCCGCGGCATCAGCCAGGACCCACAGAGCCAGTATCATCTCGACCGCGGCAAGTCGTTGTTCGGAGTCTCGAAGGATTTTCCCGACAATGTGATCCTTGAAGCGGTTCAGACGTGGACCACAGACTTGCCTGACGCATCCGTGGACAACATGATCGACCCGCGCAATTTCCAGCTGAAGATGAAATACAACATCGCAAAGGCGCCGCCGGCGGGTTCGTACATGCCGCGGATCGCAGACGACCGCGTCGGCTACTATCCGAACATCCTCTTGGACTACGAGGCGAACTTGGCGCGCGCGCGACAGTTGCGCTACATCCTGCGCTGGGACGTCCGACCGTCCGATCCAAGCAAGGCGCTGTCGCCGGCGATCCATCCGATGGTCTACTATTTGTCGGACACGATCCCGTTTGAATATCGCCAGCCGATCAAAGATGCGCTGCTGACATGGAACAAGGCCTTCGAAAAAATCGGCATCAGCGGAGCGGTGCAAGTGCGCAACCAACCCACCGATCCGTCGTGGGATCCCGACGACATCAACGTGAACGTCGTCCATTGGCTGACGCAAGCCTACAACGGCGGCTACGCCCAAGCCGGCACGGTCTGGGATCCCCGCACCGGTCAGATACTGAAGACATCGATCGTGATCGATGCCGACCTCGTGCACTTCTCGGGACTGACGATCCAGGACTACGTCGCGCCGACCATCGACGCGGCCACGCCACGCGCGCCGTTCAGCGACGAGCTGCGCTACGGGCAAGAAGCGCGCGCTTCGGCGGCGTTTGGGATGTACGCCCTCGCGGCGATGGGCGCGCCGCTCTCGCAATCGCAGCTGTTGAAGTATGCGCAGGACAGTCTCAAAGCGATCGTCCTCCACGAGTCCGGCCACGAGTGGGGCTTGCAGCACAACTTCATCGCGTCAGAAGCGTATTCCGCAAAGCAGTTGCAGAGCAAAGCGTTCACGTCGCGCTACGGCATCGTGAATTCGGTCATGGAATACACGCCTGTCAACTTGTGGCCGCGCGGCGTGTCGCAGGGGGCGCTCTTCCAGACCGTGCTCGGCCCTTACGATTACTACGCGATCCACTGGGGCTACGCCGCGATCCCGGGCGCAGCGACGCCGCAAGCAGAGGTGCCGACGCTCTCGCAATGGGCGCAAGTCTGGCAGCAGCCGTTCTACCGCTTCGCGATGGATGAAGACGTCCAGTGGGGCAACGGCCACGCGATCGACCCGCGCGTGAATCAGTTCGATCTATCCAATGACAACGTCGGTTGGTGCGGCGCACAGCTCTCCATCGCCGACGATCTCATCGGCAAGATCTCCAAGCGCTTCACGTCGCTCGGCGATACGCACGATGCGCAGCAACAGGCATTTGGCGCGGCATGGCGCGTCATCTCGCGCTGCGTCTCGTTTGCAAACCACTACGTCGCCGGCGAGTACGTCTCGCGAGCGCACATCGGCGACCCCGGAGCGCCGCTGCCGTTGACCGCTGTCTCACGCTCGGATGCGCGCCGCGCGTTTGACCTGCTCGATCGCCGGCTTCTCGGTGCGAACGCTTTCTCGTACCCGGCACAGACGCTGCGGCAGATGGTCTACACGGAATGGGTGACGGACTTCCCCCAGCCGCTGTGGGCGTACAACCCTCCGCTGCGCCACGACGTGCCGGTCGCGACGCTTGCGGAATCGCTGCAAGCGGCGACACTGTCGCGGTTGTTCCAACCGACGATGCTGCAGCGGCTCGACGACCTGTCGCTGAAATATCCGGCGGGTTCCACGATGAGCCTGGCCGATCTCTTCGCGTGGACGCAAGCGTCCGTATTCGGGGATCTGCGTTCGAACGGCGCACCGAGCGAGATCCATCGCAGCGTCCAGCAATGGTACGCGCATCTGCTCGCGGGGCTTGTTCTCTCACCCGGTGCGGGAACTCCCTACGACGCGCAGTCCCTTGCGCGCGCCGAACTCGTGGATCTCCAGTCAGAGCTGAATGCGGCGCGGTCGCGCGGCGGCCACGACGCGATGACTGCCGCGCACCTCGCGAGTTTGCAAGTGCTGGTCGATCGAACGCTCAACGCGCAGATCGCGCTGCCTGCCCCCGGCTGATCGCGGGGGTCGACAACTACAGGGACGGTCGGCCTAGCGAGGCCGACCGTCGATCGATCAATCCCTAAAAGAAGTCGTTGCGTTCGGCGCCATCATACCGACCCGACCGCAAACAACAGCGCTTGAACTTGCGGCCCGACAGGCATGGGCACAGGTCATTTCTTCCGAGCTTTTCCAGAAGTTGCTTGTCGGTGTGGACGATTCTGAATGCCCCTCCGGACTCGTGTTTCGGACGGGAATCCTTTGCGCCGTTTGCTAGTGGGTTCGAAAGCTAGGCGTTTGGTCGTGGTGTGTCTTGCGTGTCATGATCGTACCCTCCGTTTCGCTCTGATGGCGACGATGCATGGTAACACGATCGCGCGGCACGCGTCAATTTCGCGATATTCCGTTGCGAACATTAGGCGTTGGTGAGAACGCTGCCGGTGACGTAAGGAAGCGCGGCCGCGGCGCCAGAAATGCCGCGGCATCATGGAAGAGCGGCGCTGGGTCCGGGCGGCAGGCACGAGCGAGATGGAGTTCTACCAGCGCGCTTCGAGCAAGGACCGTTCGTGGGCTGGCTTCGAGTGCGCGCTGTACGACACGTCAGGGGGTCTCGTCGAAGTTCCGGCCGCGCTGTCGTATCACGTGAGCATGCACGTCGGAGCGCCTGTTTTCGCTTCGTGCCGCTGCGATGGTCCGATACACAAACGCTTGCAGACCGCCGGCGACATCGACATCGTGCCGTTCGGCTGCGCTGCCGCATGGGAAGACGACGGTCCGACGTCGATGCTGAGCATGCGGCTCTCGCCGGCACTCGTGCGGTCGGTCGCTGATTCTATGGGTTTGAATCCCGACCGGCTCTACATCGAGCCGCAGTTGCAGATCAAAGATCCGAAACTGCAACACCTCGGGTGGGCGGTCAAAGCAGAACTGGAGGCGATCGATCCGTTCGGCCGGCTCTATGCCGAAAGTCTCGGCACCGCGCTTGCCGTGCACATGTTGCGTCGTTACGCGCCAAGGATCGAGCTGCCGGCAGGACGCGGCCTGTCGAAGAGACAGCTGAACCGCATACTTGAATACATTCACGATCACCTCGGTTCCGATCTTTCACTCGCCGAGCTTTCGGAGGTCATCGGCGTCAGCGCATCGCACCTTAAAGCGCAGTTCAAAGAGAGTACCGGAACGCCCGTGCACCAATACATCGTCCAACGCCGGGTCAACTATGCCGTGGAACTGCTGTCGGGCGGCAAGCGCCGGCTTAGCGAGGTCGCGTTGCAGGCTGGATTCGCAGATCAGAGCCATATGGCGCGCTGCATGCGCCGCGTCATCGGCATGACGCCTTCAGGCGTCATCGCTCGTCACTCGTGACGGTGTTCACGCGTTCGGCAGTTGCGGTCGTCTTGGCCGCTGCCTTGTTGTCAGGTTCGATGGAAATCGGCGCGCCCGCGCGCGCGGCGGGCGTCGCATTGCTGCAAGATTTCACCGGCGGCGCCGGCTGGCTCAACGGCTCGCCACTCACGCCCGCTGATCTGCGCGGCAAAGTCGTACTCGTCGATTTCTGGGAATACAACTGCGTCAATTGTCTGCGCACGCTGCCGTACCTGAAGGCGTGGTACGCACGCTATCACGCCGACGGATTCGAGATCGTGGGCGTGCACTCGCCGGAGTTCGGCTTCGCGGGTGATCGCCAGAACGTCGCGAGCGCCGCGCAACGGCTCGGCGTCACCTGGCCGGTCGTCATGGACAACGATCACACGATCTGGACGCGTTACAACGTCGAGGCATGGCCGACAGAAGACCTTTTCGATCAGGACGGCAAGATCGTCGAACTTCAGCAAGGCGAAGGGAACTATCCGCAGACCGAAGCGAAGATCCAAGCGTTACTGAGAGCCAAGAACCCGACGTTGAAACTGCCGCCCGTGATGGCGTTACTGCCGCAGGATAACTACGACAAGCCCGGAGCGGTCTGCTATCCGCAAACGCCGGAGATGTTCGTCGGCCCGTGGCATGGGCAGATGGTCGCCGATGCCGGCGCCTTCAACGACCCCGCCAAGGACACGATCTATCAGGATCCGGGCGCGCCGCATCGCGAAGGGGCGATCTACCTTCAGGGTTACTGGCACGCGACCCAGGACCTGGAAGGCATGGTCTCCGGCGGAAGTGACGGCTACCTGCAGCTGCACTACAAGGCGATTCAGGTTCTCGTTGTCATGAAGCCTGAGAGCGGCGGTTCTGTGCGGGTGGTCGTCACGCAAGACGGCAAACCAATCGATCGCGCAAATGCGGGCCCCGATATCCATTTCGACGCGAATGGCGCCTCGTACGTGACGGTCGATGCGGCCCGCGCATACGAGATATTGGATAACGTTCATTTCGGCGAGCACGAGCTGCGGCTTTCTCCGCAACATTTCGGCGCGGGGATTTACGATTTCGCATTCGAGTCATGCGAGGTGGGAACCGACTCGTAATAGGACGAGCATCGCTCGCCCAACCGCGCCCTCGCCCGATCGCGCGCTCGCCCAAATCAGGACTTCATGCTGCGCGTTGCCAAGAGCACGCTCGTGGGCGTCCGTCTTCACACTCATCGATTTGCAACGGTCGCGTTCGCTTTCGTGGCGTCATGCCTCGGCGCCGGTTCCATGGGCGTGGCGCTTGCAGACCCCACCCCTTCGCCGACGCCGACGCTCGCGACGCATCGGATCTCGGTGCACTCGACGATCGAGACGCTCTTTCTCACGCAAGGCGCGTCCGGTCCGGGCTTGCGGCCCGTAGAAGGCCCGGGATTTGCGAACGGGGCGCCTGCGGCGCCGGTGTCGCCATACGATGTGTTCTCCGGCGCCCCGATGGTGCCGGGACTCGTCGGCCAAAACCAGCTGACGCTCACTGCGGCGTACCGCGCGAAAGGCGTTGACTTCGCCATAACGTTTGGCGCCGAATCACTCGTCGGCGATCGGACGAACGAGGAGTATTGGGCGGAGCCGCTGCTACCGGAAGACAATCCGCATCTCGGCTCGCGGGCGATCGGATTATCCATCGTCTTTCCGACCCATCCTGGGACCGACGACTACATCGGAACACGCGCGGGGATTTCGCAGGCAAGTATAACATCCGACGGCGGCAAGCTATCGCTGCGCGGCGGATGGCTGAATCTCAACCAGTCGCTTGGCTTTGTCTTCACCGCACCGCCGACGACGAACGCGCTCGCCGGACTGCTGCTCAAGACGCCTGAAAGCCTGAATCCAAACTCGCCGGCGCTCGACGCCTGGGCCGCTCCGCCGTCGACACTCCCGATGCGCGGCCTCGATCTGACGTTTAGCGGCCGGCGCTTCAGCATCGAGGCGACCGATGCGGCGTTGCCTGCGTTGCCGGGCACGCCCGTCCGGCTGACCGGCTTGTCGGTCGGCGGCTTTGACGACGCGGGGCATGGCGCCATGGTCCAGACGATCGACGTGCGAAGCGGCGGCACTCCGATCATCACGACCACCGGCTTCGGCGCAGCATTGCAGATAGTTCCGACAGACCAAGGGCAATTCGCCCTCAGCACGCTTTATGGCCAACGCGAATCCATAACCGGCGCACGCATCGCCGAGCCGATCGGTCTCGGTTTTGACGCGGCGGTGGACTATGCGCATTCGGTCTATCAGGCCGACGGTCTGGGCAAACCGCAAAAGGCCGGAGGATCCTGGGCGCACGCGTCGCTTGCGCACGGCCTCGGATCGGCTACGCTTACGCTGCACTACTACCGATTCGAACCGACGTATGCGACGATCATCATGCCGTACGGCGTTCCCGAAAATGTCTGGAGCGTGGCATACTCGTGGCCCGGTCCATGGTTGAAATCGAACTATCAACTGGTCGATACGACCGCGCTGGGCGTCAACCGTCAGGGACCGATGATCGCGTATTCATTCGCTTCGAAGACGGTCCAGGCGAATGCATCGTATGCATCGTTCAAACAGATCACACCGATCACGTCCGCTAGTCTGACCGACCTTGGATTCGTCGAAGGATTCTTTCTCGTGCAACGCGACCCGGCCGACGCGACGCTGGGGAGCTTCAAACGCCTGGCAACGTATGTCGGAAAGACGTTCGGATTCGGCACGCTCGGATTGGACTTCGTCGACGATGGCTTGCATCGCGATGCGAGTCCGCGCGCGCCGTTCGATGCAGTGTCGTACGACGTTCCGCAGACAGTGCTGAGCTGGTCGCGTCCTATCGGCGATCGGGCGCTGCTCGGCGCCGGCGCCGGCTACTACGGCATGCGCGGATCGTGGGCGGACGGGGCGGCGACGAACGTCGACTACGGGATGCACGCCTACTACGCGGGCGCGCAGTTCGCTCAAGTCGGGAGCGGCGCGCTTATGGTCACATTGCGCCGTTCCGACCTGCGAGGCGCGCCGTATTTCGGGGCGCTGCATGCGTTGCGATATGGTTCACCGGCCTTTGACGCGACGACGCTGCTAGTCGAAGAACGCCTGAAGATCTGAATCGGCGGATCGCGGATGTACACACCTGGCGTGCTTATCTTCACCATCTTCGCTGTCGGTGTGCTGCACACGCTCGTCCCCGACCATTGGGCGCCGATCACGCTTATCGCGCGACAGCGCGGCTGGACACTGAGGCAGACCGCCCGGGCGGCTGCCGGCGCCGGCCTGGGCCACGTCGTGTCGACGTTGATCATCGCGATCGTCGTCTGGTTGGCGGGCGTTGCATTCGCGCAACGCTTTGGGGATCTCGTCAACATCTTGACGAGCGCCGCGCTCATCGCGTTCGGCGGCTGGGTGGCGATCGGCGCGCTGCGTGAAGTTCGAGAAGCGAAGGACGCGAGCGTTAACCAGGAACAATCCAATTCGCTTCGCGTCGATACAAGCGCAACGTCGTCGCGCACGGCGCTGCTTCTCATCCTAGGGTCCTCGCCGATGGTGGAAGGCATCCCGGCGTTCTTTGCGGCTTCCCGATACGGGATTGTCGTGATCGCTGTGATGTCTATCGTGTTCGCCATCTCGACGATCGCCACGTACGTGGTCTTGTGCGTCACGTCAGTCCGCGGCATGCAAAACCTGAACTTTGGCCCGATCGAACAATACGGGGAAGTGATCAGCGGCTCGATCATCGCGCTGCTCGGCATCGTGTTCTTATTCGTCCGCTAGCTCCGGTGTAGGCGGACCTTTATGGTCCGCCGGCATGTGGTGTAGGGCGGACCTTTATGGTCCGCCGCTGCGCAATCAAATCGCGCCCACCATCCCCTGCCAAATATTGAGCCAGCGGGGGAAAAGGTCCACAACTCTACTTGGTCGGATTGAGAGGCGATGCAATATCTCGGCGGACGTGTCGTCTACTCGGCAACCGATCTCTACAATTACCTGGAGTGCGGCCACCTCATCGCGCTCGAACGGCAAGTCGCGCTTGGGCAGCTCGGCCGCCCAGAACGTGATCCGCAGGCCGCGCTCGTCGCCGACAAGGGTCTCCTACACGAACAGCGCTATCTAGAAGCGCTGCGCGGTGAGCATGAGATCGTCGAAATCGAACAAGCGGAGAACACGCGCGAAGCGATCGAGCGTGCGGCCGCTGAGACCATCGCCGCGATGGAGCGCGGCGATCATGTCATCTACCAAGGCACGTTCTTTGACGGCGAATTCCTCGGGCGCACGGACTTTCTGCTGCGCGTTGAGACGCCAAGCGAACGCTGGCCGTGGAGCTACGAAGTCGCTGACACGAAGCTTTCGCTTCACGATAAGCCGTATTTCATCATACAGCTCTGCCATTACAGCGAACACGTCGCGCGCGTGCAGGGGCGCACTCCGGAGCACATGCACATCGTACTCGGCGACTTGAAACAGAAACGCTTCCGCGTCGACGACTTCGCGGCGTATTATCGTCACTTGAAGGCGTCGTTCTTGAGCAGCGGCGCCCGTGCAGACGCCTATCCGTTCAAATGCGAACACTGCAATATCTGCGATTGGTCGGCTCGCTGCGAACAGCAGCGCTTGGACGACGACCACCTGAGCATTGTCGCCCGAATGCGGCGGGATCAGATCAAGAAATTCGAGTCGGCCGGAATCGCAAGAGTCGCAGCCCTTGCGTCTGCAGAGTCGTCGCGGCCCCAAGGACTCAACGATGTCACCTTCGACCGCCTGCGCCGGCAGGCGGCGCTGCAAGTGCGCGGGCGAGAATCGGGCGATTATCACTACGAATTCCTCGACCACCGTCCCGTCGAAGGTTTCGGGCTCATACCGATGCCGGCGCAGGGCGACGTCTTTTTCGATATGGAGGGCGACCCGCTTTTCGAGATCGGCGTCGGACTTGAGTACCTCTTCGGTTGCTATTGCCCCGATGACGCCATTCCGTTTCGCCCATTTTGGGGAACAAGTCGCGCAGACGAAAAATCGGCGTTTGAGCGCTGCGTCGACTTTCTCATGGAGAGGCGCGAACAATATCCGGCGATGCATGTCTACCACTATGCGCCGTACGAGAAGACCGCGCTTCAGAAACTCGCGCAACGCCATGCCACGCGCGAAGAAGAAGTAGACGCGTTGCTTCGCGGCGAGGTGCTCGTCGATCTCTTCGCCGTCGTCCGCCAAGCTATGTTGATCTCGCAGTCGAGCTACTCGATCAAAGACCTCGAGCCATTTTACGGCATGACCAGGAACACCGACGTGCGGCGCGGCGGCGACTCGATCGTCATGTTCGAAACATGGCTTAACGATCAGTCGAAGACCGAGATACTGACGGATATCGAGCGCTACAACGAGCAGGATTGCCGATCGACGTTTCTGCTGCGCGAGTGGCTGCTACAACTGCGCGGCGAGTATCAGATGCGGCGCGGCATCGAGCTTGCGTTCCGTCCGCTTCGCCGTGAAGGTGAGCCGTGCCACGCAGTACCGGTCGAAGGATGCAAAGAGTGCGCACGGCGCGCTAAGGAACAGCGAGAGGAAGCGAAGATCTCGGCGGATCAAAACGCTCTGCTCGCGCGGGAACACGACCGCACCGCGCAACTTCTGGCCCATCTGCTTTCGTACCATCGCCGCGAAGCGAAGCCCGCGTGGTGGGCTTACTACGATCGCTGCGAAAACACCGACGAGCTTCTCGAGTTCGACAAAGAAGCGATCGGCGGGTTGGAACTGAGCGCCGAGATCAGCCCGTACAAAGAGCCGGGCGCGCACAATTTGGTGTACACGTATACCTTTCCCGAACAGCTCCATCACGTCGGAGACAACCCGCACGATCCGTTCACGAGGAAGCGCGCCGGCCAAGTCGTCAGCATCGACGAAGAAAGGAACGTGCTCGAGCTCAAGCGTGGGGGCACGCTTGACGAAGCCAGGAACGTCACCGCGTTGATTCCGAGCGGTCCGATCAAGACCAAAGAGCAGACCGGGTCGCTTGCGCGCATCGCGGCCGCGTACTTGAAAGGTTCGATCGGCGCGCAGTACCCGGTAGCGCTTGACATCTTGCACAAGTCGTATCCGCGCCTATCCGGCCGTCGCGGGGGCGACACGATACAGCCGGCCGTCGTAGCGGCGGAGAGCGTCTTCGACATCGTCAGCGCCCTCGATCACAGCTATCTTTTCGTGCAGGGGCCGCCGGGCACGGGCAAAACGCGCATAGGCGCGCGCGTGATTGCGAAGCTCATCGCCGGCGGCCGCACCGTCGGCGTGATGGCGAACAGTCACAAAGCGATTCACAATCTGCTTCACGCGATCGAGGCCGTCGCACAGGTTGAGAAGATCCCGTTGCGCGGCATCCACAAGCACAGCAAGCAGAACACCGGTTCGGAATATCAGTCACAGCTCGACCGGCCGATGATCGAGAGCGACGACGACAACGCCGCGAGCCAAAGCGGCAGCCACAATCTGGTATCGGGCACCACGTGGCTCTTTGCCCGGGAAGAGATGGCCGAGCGGGTAGATTATCTCTTCATCGACGAGGCGGGCCAGATCTCGTTGGCCGACGCGATAGCGGTTTCCCCAAGTGCGCGCAATGTCGTCTTCCTCGGCGATCCGATGCAGCTCGCGCAAGTGAGCATGGGCACGCATCCGGAGAGCGCCGGGACTTCGGTGCTGGAGCATCTTCTTGGCGACGCCGCAACCGTGGCGGAGAATCGCGGCATCTTGCTCGACACGTCGTTTCGCATGCATCCGCAGATCTGCGGCTTCATCTCCTCGGTGTTCTACGACGGCCGGCTCAAATCCGATCCGCTCACGGCGAGCAACGGCGTGGAGTCACCCGGTCTGACGGGCGCGGGCCTGCGCTTCATCGAGATCGAGCATGTCGGCAACACGCGTGAATCGATCGAAGAAGCCGAACGCATCGTGCGCGAGGTCGATCTCTTGCTGCGCGGCACGGTCACACGCAAGGACGAACCGGCGAGGCGCCTCGGCACGAAAGATATTCTCGTGGTCACGCCCTACAACGCGCAACGCAAACGCATCGCCGGACTTCTGAAGGCCGCCGGCCATGCCGGCGTTCAGGTCGGCACGGTCGACAAATTCCAAGGGCAAGAGGCGCCTGTGGTGTTCTATTCGATGGCCACGTCGAGCGGCGACGACATCCCGCGGACCATGGAATTTCTCTTTGAGAGGAACCGCTTCAACGTTGCGGTATCGCGCGCTCAGTGCATGAGCGTCGTGGTCTGTTCTCCAAGACTTCTCGACGTGCGCTGCCGTCATACCGAACAGATCGCTCTCGTCAACTTGCTGTGCCGCTACGCCGAGGCGGCCGGCGAGCAGCATATGCCGAATCCGGCCAAGATCCAAGCGGAACGCGCAGGTGAGCGTCGGACGAGCGTGCGAACGGTGCGGTGAGGGAGGGCATTTATCCATGACTCAATTTCTTGCTGCCGTCGTCGTGGCCGCAGCGGCCACCATGGCGCCGATGACACATTCTTCCATGACCGGCTCGATGCCGCAGCCAAAACCGAATGCGACGGAGACCGCGTTCATCCAGAGCGTGAGCGCGAGGCTTCTCGCTGCGTATCCCACGGTCCAGCAGGCCACAGCCGCGGGTTACATCCGCATGACCAAGCTCGAAAGCGATAACACGTACGTCTATTCGACGATGACCTACACGAAGATCGACCGCCTCCACCCGAATTTCTTGTGGTACGATCGCAACGGGAAGCTCGTCGGTCTCGACTATGAGTACCCGAAGTCGTCATGGCCCACGTTCCCCGGCACTTCCGTGTATCCGGTGATGGCCTCGCGCTGGGTCACGATCCCCCAGCACATGCACTTCGCATACCAAGTCGGATCCGGTCCCGTGCAAACCCGCGGATGGAAAGCACTGCCGAATCTTCGCGGCGACGTCATAACCGCAAAGGAACTCACCGACGACGGGCTCCTGCCGAAAGGCGCCAAGCTCATCTGGGCACACTTCCACCCGACGTGCTGGGATCTCGGATTCTGGCTCGTGCCCAATCCGAATGGCGCGTTTGCGGACCTCGATCCAGCGGTGAAATGACGCCCGCGGCTCAATCGTTGCAAGAATGATGAAACAGGTGCTCCTGGCGGTGGCAGCCGTCGTCGCGATCGCGGCGGCGGCGCCGCAGCCTTCGTCGTCTCCCACCCCGGTCGTACCATCCGCGCTCACCATCTTCGAAACGGCGCAGCGCGTGGCGCGCAACAACCCCGATCCCCCCTACATGTCCTATCAGATGCACGAGATCTTCGTGCACCACGGCAAGCCGTTCACATACGACTATCGAGTCTGGTATCGCTCCGACGGCAAAGGACTCATGCAGGACCTCGCCGCCGGTCCGCGCGGCGGACATGAGCCCCGCTTCGGCTAT
Organism: Candidatus Eremiobacteraceae bacterium; assembly: GCA_035295225.1. Lineage (NCBI taxonomy): Bacteria > Bacillati > Vulcanimicrobiota > Vulcanimicrobiia > Candidatus Eremiobacterales > Candidatus Eremiobacteraceae > Candidatus Eremiobacteraceae bacterium. Next base: position 64,041 of record DATGJI010000024.1, read on the forward strand.
CCGTTTCCGGTGGCGCCGGACGACAATATCCTTCTCTACGCCACACCGGCACCGCGCGCAACAGCTCCGCCGCCTATCGACGGATCGCCTGCTCCGTCCGGCAAGCCCACGCCGCCCGTGATCGGCGTCGAAAGCATCACGGCCGACCGGTACTACGATGTCCGGTTCGTCGGCATCGAAGACGTAGACGGGCATCTGACCTACCACATCGGCATGACGTCCCACGATCCCAGCGATCGCGACCACCCGTGGAAAGACATGTGGGTGGACACGACGACATTCGAGGTGTGGAAGGCTCACGCTGCCGGGTCAGGCAGCAAGGGGCCTGCGACGGGCAGCATCGACGCGGATGTGTGGTTCGGTCAGGTGGGCGACTATTGGCTGATAACCCATGCGCAAGGCGACGGCGAGGTCCGGCTCGCGTTTATTTCGGACAGCGGACACTACGAATACTACTTTTCCGGCTTCGGTTTTCCGAATACAATACCAGACTGGTACTTCGACCCCGGCACGTTTGCCCATCACTAGAAGCACCGGTCCGTGGCATCATAAGAGGGAGCCGGCATGCGACAGACAGGACCGTCAGACAGACGCCGCGGTCCGAAACCGGACCGAGCGAAGACCGCGTTGAGCGCGCAGGAAATTCATGCGTACTACATCGCGCTGATCTCTTCACGCCGGCTGTTCGTGAGCGCCACCGAACTTAAAGCTTCTTAACCATCCGCGACGCCAAAATATTCTCACCCGATTCGCGGCGCTCAGGGAGCGAGCAGCGCCCGCACCATCCTCGTTACGCAGAAAAAAGCGGGCCGACTTGCGTCGGCCCCTTCAGCAACGTGGCCTTCAGCGATGTACCCGGCGAATCAGACGCCAATCTGGGCGATGATCTGCGAGCAGAGCGACTTCAAGACCGGGTCGGATGCCGTCTTCGCCGCAGACTCGAACTGGCCGCGGGCTCCCGAATCGTCGCCTTCCCGCAGCCGGATCGCTCCCCGTAGGAAATAGCCCTTCGCGAAGGATGGATTCAGCTTGAGAGCCGCCGCGAGTTCGGCATCGGCGCCGACCAGGTTGTCGGTCTTGTACATCGCGAGCGCCCGATCGTAGTGCGCTTGGACGTACTGGGGATGCAAGAGCGTCGCGACGGCAAAGTCTTTCTCTGCCTGATCCGGATGACCCGAAAGATATTGCGACAGTCCCAGATCGAAATGCGCGCGCATGGACGTGGGGTGGTCGGAAAGGATCTGCTGGAAGATAGATTTCGCGCCGTTATAGTCGTTGAGCGCGATGTCGGTCACGCCGAGATTGAAGAGGGCGGGCACGAAGTCCGGCTGCTGTACGAGGCACGCGCGGAAATCCCCGGCAGCATCACTGAAACGCCCGAGCGCATACAAGTCGAGGCCGTGATTGTAGCGCACCTGCAGGTCGTCTGGCGAAAGCCGGAGCGCATCCTCAAACTTCGAAAGCGCGCCTGCGTAGTCGCCGTGATGGTACAGATCGATGCCGGAGCCCTCGAACGAGTCCACTCGCATCTGCCGGAAGAAGTTCTGTGCGCTGGCGACGCCTGTTGATGCCACGACGAATCCGCAGGCCAATGCCAGCAAAGCGATGCGCTTCATGACCCTGACCTCACGGCATGATGCTGCCGAAGAGGGGGCCCGGAAGGCGAATAGGGTCCCGGCGGCGGCGTGGTCCCGGGCGTGGCCGCAAACGGATCGGAGTAGGATTTCCAAGGCGTGTACTTCGCGACGATCAGCGTGCTCGCGAATACCTCATCGGCGGCAGAGATCTCCGTGTTGGCCCCAGGTCCGATGGGATCGATGAGGTTGTAGTTTCCCTCGTCTTCCGGGCCGGCCGGCCCGCTCAGTGCGCGATCGATCAAATCGTTCACGGCCTGCGAGGGCGAAGCGGCAGCGGCCTTCGGCGTCACCGAGGGCGCGATCGCGAAAATCAAGCCGGCCACAGCGATACCTGCGATCGATGCTTGGAAGGCGAAGCCGACGCGATGGGACATCGCACGAACCTCTTTCACTTAAGAATCCAACGCCGGAAGCCGGACGGTGAATATGCTGCCCTTGCCTTCGCGGCTGTCGACCGCGATGTCGCCGCCATGCGCGCGGGCGATCCAGCGGCAGAGCGGCAACCCGAGACCATGGCCAGCCGGACCCGTGCCCGCGCCGTTGCGCGCCTGGTCGAGCCGGTGAAATCGCAAAAAGATGCGCTCGTGCTCTTCGGCTGGTATGCCGGCGCCCCGGTCCGCGACCGCGACGAACGCGGCGTCGCGCGCCTGCCAGACGCCGACCTCCACGCTCGTGCGTTCCGGACTGTACTTGATCGCGTTGTCGACGAGGTTCGCGACAAGCTGGGAGAGTTTGAGTTCGTCGCCCATCACGAGCGCGCTCTCGCTGCGCTTCACACTGAGCTCGATGCTGCGTGCCTGTGCGAGCGGCTGCAGATCGCGCACCACGCCGTTGACGACCACGACGAGATCCGTCGGTTCGCGTTCGAGCGCGCTGTCCGCATCCACGTGCGAAAGCGTCAGCAATTGATCGATAAGACGCTCCATGCGCTGTGCCTGCTCGTCGATGATGCGTAGGCGTTCGGATGCCTCAGCGCTCAGGCCCGCGTTGTGGAGTGCCGCCGACGTCTCGGTGCGGATCACGGCAAGCGGCGTGCGCAGATCGTGCGATGCGTCGTTCGTGAACTGCCGCTGCAGCGCGATCGCCTGTTCCAACGGCCGGAGCGCCGTCTTCGCAAGTAAGAATGCCGCGCCGGCTACAAGCGCGAGCCCGACGATGTTCGCGACGAGCAAGAACATCGCGTCCTTGAACATCATCGCGCGCGCGACTTCGGGCATGCCCGGCCAGTCGCTGATCGGCTGAACATCTTGCCATACCACAAGCGAGATCAAGAGATAGACGACGACAGAAAATGCGATCTGCAGCAACGCCAAAATGCCCGCGTACGCGAGCGTGAGGCGGAGCCGGACTCGCTGGACGTCGGCGACGGGCGACGTCGCTTCCTTCACGGTTTGTCGACCGTGTAGCCGACGCCCCGGACGGTGCGCACGAAGGACGGTGCACCGGGATCGTCAAGTTTTCGCCGCAGCATCTTCACGTAGACCTCGAGGATGTTGCTGTTGCCGCCGTGCTCGGCGCCCCAAAGCCTGTCGAGGATCGCATCCTTGGTCAGCACGATACCGGCGTTCTCGAGCAAGTAGAGCAACAAACGGTACTCGGTCTTCGTCAGCTGCATCGTCTTGCCGCGCTTGAGCGCTTGATGCCGAAGGACGTCGACAGAAAGGTCGCCGACCGATATGGTGCGCGGTTTGAGGTCTTGGTGCGGCCTACGCAGCAACGCGTGCACGCGTGCCAGCAGTTCGGGAAACGCGAAAGGCTTGGCGAGATAGTCGTCTGCGCCGCTGTTCAGCCCGGCGACGCGGTCGGACACCGCATCGCGAGCGGTCAGCATGAGGATCGGCGTGGTGATGCCTTGCTTGCGGGCTTCTTGGCAGACCGAGAAACCGTCTCGTTTAGGAAGCAAGACATCGAGAATCGCCAACTGGTAATCGTTGCCGCAGAGCTCATCCAAGCCGCGATCGCCATCGCCGGCCATCGTCACCGCGAACTTCTGAGCCTCGAGCGCACGGCGCAGCGAGGAGGCAAGGCTTGGGTCGTCTTCCACAAGGAGGAGGCGCATGCACCGTACTTCGCCATCGCGGAAACCCGCTGCCTGCGCTCGTCCGGGATGTGTTTCAGCCGTTTTTCATGCCGTGGGCGCTGCGCCATCGACTTCCTCGAGTTCGCCGTCCTGAAATGCAAACGTACCGTGCTCGAACCGGACGAGAAAGGGCATATATGGGCTATTGTTCGTGCTCTCAAGCACACCGATCGCCCCGGCGTCCACCCTGCCGGCATCGCCAAGATCCAACGCGCGTTTGGCGCGGACTCGCTCGCCCACTTCCATATGCGATGGTTCGGCGACCCGCATGACCGACCTCCGTCGCCGCCGTGCGGTAAAGGTCGGCGCGGCACGTGCCGCGCAACGTATGCGCCGTGATCGATGATCTCGGAGAGATCGGTCCGGTTCGCAACGGCGCCGACGTATTAGCAGACGACGATTTCAAGGCTATTCACGACACCCGCATTGCGATCGTGACGAATCACACCGGTTTGCTCCTGGACGGCACCCGCACGATCGACGCGCTCCACGCAAATCCCGACGTCGCGCTGCTCCGCATCTTCGCTCCCGAACACGGGTTGCACGGGGATCGCGACGACCGATTCGACGATTCGCGCGACGACGTCACAGGACTGGATGTCTTCAGCCTGCACGGCGAGAGACTCCGGCCGACGTCCGAACAGTTGCACGGCATCGATATCGTTCTCTTCGATATCCAAGACGTCGGCGCGCGGTTCTACACCTACATCTCCACCCTCGGCTACGTACTGGAAGCATGCGCGGAGAATCGCGTCGCGGTGTACGTCTTGGACCGGCCCAACCCGATCGGCGGCTACGATGTGGATGGACCGTCGAGCGATCCGGAATGCGAATCGTTCGTGGCCTATCATCCGCTGCCGCTTCGCCACGGCATGACGATCGGCGAGCTCGCGCGATTGTTCAACGTAGAACGCGAGATCGGAGCTGACCTGCGCGTGGTGACGATGGCCGGATGGCAGCGTTCGTTCTGGTTTGACAACTGCGATCAACCGTGGACGGATCCGTCGCCAAATATCCGCGACCTCGGCGCCGCCGCACTCTATCCGGCCGTCGGTCTGCTCGAAGGAACGAACGTCTCGGTGGGTCGAGGAACCGAAACCCCGTTCCATGTCATCGGCGCGCCATGGCTCGATAGCGCGCGCTTCGCGGCCGCGCTCGCGCACCACGAACTGCCCGGCGTGGCGTTTGAGGCGGTCGAATTCACACCCGACGACCGCGCCCATCCGCACTCCGGCAAGCAGTGCCGTGGAGTGCGCTTCGCGATATCAGACATGCAAGCGATGCCGACCGCGCATCTCGCGCTCGCGCTGATCAACGAGTTGCGCACGCTTCATCCGCACGAATGGGAATATCGCGGGCTCAGCGCACTCCTAGCCCGGCCCGATCTTCTGGAGGCGATCGAGGACGAAGCAAGCGAGCTTGAAGATCTCTGGGAGCCGGATCCCGATTTTTTCGACGCGCGGGCAAAGGCGTTGCTCTACTAGGTGCATGCACGAGGTCTACGCCGCGAGGTGCGCGTAACTGCACATATGGCCCGAAGAATGCTCATCCTCTGCGCATGTCTCGCCATCTTCGGCTGCGGTGCCAAGACCGGAGCGGGCCGCCAGCCCGACTCCGATCTGCTCGCGGTCGTCAAGCAGCGCGGTACGCTCGTCGTCTCGACCGACGGGAACTATTCACCGCAGTCGTTCCTGCGCTCGGACGGCACATGGGTCGGCTTCGATGTCGATGTGGCACGCGAGTTAGGGCGCAGGCTCGGCGTCAAACCGGAATTCGTGGACAGCAACTTCGACGCCGTGACAGCCGGCGATTGGAACGGCCGTTGGGACGTGAACGTGGACTCCATGAGCGTGACCACCGCGCGAAAGCAAAATCTGCTTTTCACCGCCCCGTATTATTTCGTTCCGGCGACATTCGTCGTGCGGCGCGATAGCCGCGTTGTCGCGCCGTCGCAGCTTTCCGGCGCGCGCGTCGGCGTCGGAACCGCCACGACGTATCAGGCCTATCTCCATCACGCGTTGGCCGGCGACATCGAGCCGATTCTCGTCAGCGCGCCGTCACGCGCGCGGGCGGTAGCGTTTGAAACGGATGCGCTCGCGCTCCAAGAGCTTGCCATCGGGGGAAGCAAGCGGATCGACGCAGTGCTGACCGCTCAGCCCACCGCGGCCGCAGCGATCCGCGCAGGCCTCCCGCTGCGCATCATCGCGAGCCCGATCTTCTACGAAGACGATGCGGTCGCGCTCGACAAGCACTCCGCGGCAGCGCCTGAGCCGCTGCTCGCAGCAGTCGATGACGCCTTATCCGATATGTTGCGCGATGGGACCATCGCTCGCCTATCAAAGAAGTACTATGGCGCAGATTTGACCAAGAAACATTAGACGAAAGGACCGAGATACCTAAGAAATAGAAGAATTACTCTCGCGCGCAAGGCTCTTTCGTGGGAGTGCCGAGTATGGCGGTTTTCAAGAAATCCGCGGTTCGTGCGGGCGCGATGACGCTGCCCCAGCGGTATTACACGTCTGCGGAGATATTCGCAGGCGAGATCGAGTCGATTTTCGCGCGCCGCTGGCTATGCTTGGGTCGGGCCGATCGACTCGCACGAGCGGGCGATTATTTCTTGGCGGACCTCTTCGGCGAGAGCTTGATCGTGGTGCGCGGCAACGACGACGTCATCCGCGCGCATTACAATGTGTGCCGCCACCGCGGCACGCGCATGTGCGAAGAGAAGAGCGGCACGCTCACAGGGTCGATCATGTGCCCGTACCACGCGTGGACCTATGGGCTCGACGGAACACTCATGGCTGCGCGGAACATGCAGACGGTCGACGGATTCGATAAATCGCTGTATCCGCTGCACCAAGCGTCCGTGCATGTCTGGGAGGGGTTCATTTTCCTCTGCCTAGCCGAGCGGCCCGAGCCTTTCGAGCGGGCCTATTCGCAATTGCTCGGTCGCTGGAAACAGTGGAGCATCGGCGAACTCCGTGGCGCGAAACGCATCGATTACGATCTGGCCTGCAACTGGAAATTGATCTTCCTCAACTATTCCGAATGCTACCATTGCCCGCTCATCCATCCCGCGCTCGACAAACTGTCCCCGTCCGACAGCGGACGCAACGATCTGCAAGAAGGCGACTTTCAAGGCGGCTTCATGACGTTCCGCGAGAACCGAGCGGGCGGAAGCATGACGCTCTCGGGGCACACCACGCGCGCTCCGCTGCCCGGACTCGACCGCGACGAGATCGAGCGGGTGTACTACTACACGATCTTTCCGACGATGCTGCTCAGCTTGCATCCCGACTACGTCATGGTCCATTATGTCACGCCGATCTCGCATGAGCGAACGCTGGTCACGTGCGAATTTCTTTTCGATAAAACGGCCATGGCTGCGCCCGATTTCGATCCAAGCGACGCTGTCGAGTTCTGGGATATGACCAATCGACAGGACTGGCACGTGTGCGAACTTTCGCAATCAGGCATCCGCTCGCGTGCCTACACGCCCGGTCCGTACGGCAATCAGGAAGGCTTGCTCGAATCTTTCGACCGCAACTATCTGGCAGCGATGAAGCTCGACAACATCTCCGAAACGGATTTCCCCGAACGCTCCGCCTCTGAAGGGGCCGACGCTAGTCGGCCTAGGTTGAATGAAGGGGCCGACGCTAGTCGGCCCAGCTGATCGTTTGCTCGCGCTCCTCTCAATCTTCGTCGCCGCGGCGCTCTCGCTTGCGGCGACGCCGCTTACCGGACTTCACTGGCGCTCGATCGGACCGGCCGGCGCAGGTGGGCGCATGGCAGCGGTTGCCGGCAGCGATCGCGACGCCGCGTTATACTTCGCGGGCGTCGCAGGCGGTGGTCTCTTTCGAACGCGCAACGGCGGTCTCACCTGGGATGACGTCTGGTCCAGCCAGCCAGTCGCTTCGGTCGGCGCGGTCGCGATCGCGCCGTCGGATCAGCGCGTCGTGTGGGCCGGCACGGGCGAACCGAATCCACGCAACGATGCATCGTACGGCGACGGCATTTGGGTCTCGCATGACGACGGCGCGCACTGGCACCACGCCGGCCTCGAACGATCCTTCATCGTCTCTCGCATTTTGATCGATCCGACCGATCCGCGAACGGTCCTTGTCGGCGCGCTCGGCGATTCGTTCAACGATTCACCCGACCGCGGCGTTTACCGTACGACCGACGGCGGCGCGACGTGGCGCAAAACGCTCTACGTAGGGCCGCAAAGCGGCGCGATCGACCTTGCATGGAGCGCGCAACGCCCATCCGTGGTCTTTGCCGCGATCTGGCAATTCCGGCGCCGGCCGTGGAACTTCGTGAGCGGCGGAGCGGACGATGGCCTCTATCGATCGCGTGACGGCGGTGTGACGTGGAGCAAGATAACGGGCCACGGCTTTCCCGGAGGCACGCTTGGGCGCATTGGTGTGGCCGTCGCGCCGTCCGACCCGCAGCGCGTGTATGCGGTCGTGCAATCGCGCGCGGGAACGCTCTGGCGATCCGATGACGACGGTTCGACGTGGCGCATGACGATCGCCGACTCCGATGTCAACCAGCGTCCGTTTTACATGAGCCGCGTCGCTGTGGATCCGAGCAATCGCGATCGCATCATCTCATCTTCAGAAAATCTCTTGGAGAGCGACGACGGCGGTTACCATTTTCACGAACTCACGGGTGCGACCCATCAGGACCATCACGATCTGTGGATCTCGCGCGACGGCCGGCGCATGATCGAAGCAAACGACGGGGGCTCGCCCATCTCTTTGGACGGCGGCCGTACGTGGGATCAGCGCTTTAACATCGCGATCGCGCAGATCTATCACGTCGGCTTCGACCACAGCGTACCGTACGACGTCTGCGGCGGCATGCAGGATAACGATGCGTTCTGCGGACCGTCGGATAGTTTGAGCCCGACAGGGATTCTCAACGCCGATTGGCGAGATGTCGGCAATGACGGCGACGGGTCATGGGTCTGGCCGGATCCGCGAGACCCGTCAATGATATGGAACGTCGGAGTGAACGCGCTCAACGGCCAGCTCGGCATTTACGACATGAAGTCGCGTCAGAATTTCGACGTGACGCCGTACGTCGGCGACACCAATGGTATGAACCTTTCGGGCTTCCCGTATCGGTTCAATTGGGAAGCGCCGATCGCGTTCTCCCCGCTCGAACCCGACGCGGCGTTCTTCGGCGGCAATGTCGTGTTCAAATCAATCGATGGCGGGCGGAGTTGGAGCGTGATCAGCCCGGACTTGACGCGCAACGAGAAAGACCACCAGCAACGCGCCGGCGGCCCGGTGAACTTCGACATGTCGGGAGCGGAGTTCTACGACACGATACTAGACATCGCGCCGTCGCCGAAAGACGCACAGGTGATCTGGGTCGGGACCGATGATGGACGCGTGCAGCTGACGCGCGACAGCGGCTCGACGTGGCATGACGTGAGCGTGCGCAGCATCGGACCCTACGGGCGAGTGGATTGCGTTGAAGCTTCGCCCTTCGACGCCGGTTCGGCATTTGTCGTGATCGACCGCCATCAGATGGGCGATCCGAAACCGTACGTCTTTGCAACGAGCGATTTCGGCGCTACGTGGAAAGCGATTTCGTCTGGTCTTCCGCCGTTGCAGTACGCTCACGTCGTGCGACAGGATCCGCGACAGCCGGACGTCCTCTATCTCGGTCTCGAGCAAGGGATCTGGATCTCGTTCGATCGCGGGGCGCATTGGCGATCGCTGCAGCTCGATATGCCGACCGTCGCCGTTCGCGATATGCGCGTGCAGCCGGATGCGAACGCGCTCGTCGTCGCGACGCACGGCCGCGGTTTCTGGATATTGGACGATCTATCGCCGCTGCAAGGGTTAGCGAGCGCGGTTTCTGCCGGCGCTCCGGCGATCTGGACGCGCGATACGACGTATCAGTATTGGCGCTGGTGGACGGCCCAATATGGTGTGCAGGCCGGCGAGTGCTGTGCTCCTCCCGGTGAATTCGTCGGAGAGAACCCGCTGCCAGGTCTGACGGTTTCATACTTCCTTCCGAGGCCGCAGGCACACACGCCGGCCATCGCGATCCGTGCCAGCGGAGCGATAGCGCACCTGCACGCGACAAACGTCGCGGGTATCAGCCGCACGTCGTGGGATCTAGCCGAAGATCCGCCGGTTCCGTGGAATTCGGCTCGCGATTGGAACAAGGGCCCATCTGCTGGTCCGCAGGTCGTACCTGGGGACTACAGCATCACTTTCGCGACCGATGAGGGCACACGCACGAACTCGTTCGTGGTAGAGCCCGACCCGCGAGCACTGTGGACACAGCAAGAATACGCGGCGAAGTACTGCGTCGAGTCGGAGCTCGACGCGGAGTTGTCGGCCATCGATGCGGAGTTGAACGATCTTGACGCGCACGGTCTGCAACAGAGCGCCAAATATCGGGAGTTGACGTCGCGCCCGGTCAACGCAGAAGATGATCTCTGGTTCCCTGACAAGCTTCGCGAGCGGATCATGATCCTTCAAAGCTCGCTCGGCTTGTCGCAGGGGCCGCCAACGCCGGCGCACTTGCACGAAGCAGCCGAGATCCGGAAGCAGTTTGAGAACGACATGGGCCACCAAGTCACGACGAAATCCCCATTATGCTCTGGAGATCTCCACTGATAAGCTGTCGGATATGGCACAAGTGAGGATACGCGCCGTCGAATCGCACGATGCCGCCGTCTGGGCCGCGATGCGCTCCGCGCTGTGGCCGGACGCCGACAACGATGAACTCGCACGAGAGGCGCGAGCGTTCGTAGAAGGCTCCGAGACAATCCTCGATGCCGCCATGATCGCGGAAGAAGCGTCACATGCGGTCGGATTCATAGAGATCGCGATTCGCGCGTTCTCCGACGGCTGCGACTCGATGCCGGTGCCGCACGTGGAAGGTTGGTACGTCGAGGAATCGGTGCGCAGCCGGGGTATCGGCCGGGCGCTGATGCGCGCGGCTGAAGATTGGGCGCGCAGTCGAGGATTCACGGAACTAGCGAGCGACTCGGAATTGGATAACCCGGCCGCGCAGAGCGCACACAAGCACTGCGGATTTGAAGAGGTCGATCGGATCGTCAAGTTCCGAAAAGCTCTTTCCTAGCCCGAAACCGCCCGCCTCAGGCGCCGCACGATCTCGGTCAGCACGCTCGTCGACGTCGCGAAGTTGAGACGCGCGAAGCCCGAGCCTTGTCGGCCGAAGTCCAGCCCGCGCACGAGAGCGACCTTGCCGCGTTCGAGAAAAATCTTGGCCGGATCGGGGCCAAGATCGAGAGCGCGGCAGTCAAGCCACGCGAGGAAGCCTGCCTGCGGCGGCTCGTAGCGAATCGATCCAAGACCGCTGTCAGAGAGCAATCGAGCGAGCCTGCCACGCTGCGTGTCGAGATGCTCGATAACGCGATCGAGGAACCCGATTTCGGATGTGAATGCAGCTATCGTCGCATGAACGCCGAGGTGGCCGGTGCGCTCCACCATCGCCTTGGGAAGCCGGTCGAGCACGTGGCGTGCCCACGGCGAGCCGCCGATCGCGAGCGCGCATTTGAGGCCGGGGATGTTCCAGCCCTTCGATGCAGACGTGACGGTGATCGAGTGCAAATCAGCTCGCGCCGTCACCGACTCAAACGCGACGTGCTCGGCGCCGGGCAGCACGAGCGGAGCGTGGATCTCGTCGGCAAGAACCGCGACGTCGTATCGAGCGGCGAGCGCGGCGACGCGTTCGACGTCACCGCGCGAGAAGACGCGGCCCACCGGATTGTGCGGATTGCAGAAGAGATAGACGCGCGCGCCGTCCGAAAAGGCTCGCTCGAGCCCGGCGAGATCTAACTGAGGCAATGACCCTGTGGTATCGAGGGCGACCTCGACGATCGAGCGGCCGACCTCCGCGATCGTCGCGAAGAACGGCGGATACACCGGCGGGTTGACAACGATGCCGTCTCCAGGCTCCGTAATGACGCGGAGGATCTCGGCCACGCCGATCATCACCTCCGGAAGCGGGTGAACGCTCGCGGGGTCGATGCGGCAGCCGTAACGAGCGCTCGCAAATGCCGCGTAAGCCTCGCCGAGTCCGCGGGGACTGGCGTAGCCGAGATCGCCGTTGTCAATCGCGCGTCGAAGCGCCGCCGCAATACCGGGAGCAATTGGGAAATCGGTCTCTGCGACGAACGCCGGAAGCACGTCGTCTGGGTACTTCGCCCACTTCTCGCTTGTCCGCGCGCGCAGTGTTCGCAGATCTATTTCATCGTCGAATGTCGCGCGAGGAAGCATCGGCCAAGCTTTCACGCATGGCCGGCATACCCTGTTGGGCGGATATGCCTATGGGCCGAAAAGCGATGCTCCATACTTCAAGGCGGGCTGCGTCTCCGCCGCGAGCACGTCGGGTTCGTATATCTCAAGATAGTTGACGTGCTGGCCGGCGGCGTTTTTCGCCAAGCCCTTCGTTATGGATTTTCGCAGTGCAAGCGGAGCGTCGCCGGCCGCGCCCATCACCGCGCTATCGGTCTCGGCAGCGGTGCGCATCTGAAAACCCGTGATGATCTGACCGACATATCCCAGCACGAAGTCGTCTTCGGTCGCTGGGTCGGGTCCGGGAAATCCGACGCCGGCATGGATATCGCTCATCTGGAATGCAAACCGCGGCTTGAGCATCGAGACTCCCATGTCGACGATCGCCTGCCTCGTGTCATCGTGCTCGGCATGGTCGAGCTTCCCCTTGTCATTGATCCCCAGACAGGCTCCCTCGGATAGCGAGATGATTTGATTCGGAAAGTCGTCCGCGAATGCTTGAAAGACCTGGCGCCAGGCCGCGAGGTATTTGGACGGCGTGTATCCGTCGCGCTGCCACTGCTTCAAGTCCTTGAATGAATTCGGCAGCGTGAACTCCGCCGAGACTGATGTTGGACCGTCTGCGGCGACCATCCGCAGGGCCGGCGATCTCGCGTATCGGCTGCCGACCTGGCCGACGAAATCGAGCCAGCGGCCGAGATAGACCGCATCCCACGGCATCGGCAGTGCCTTGATCGTGCCCTTGCCCGGGCCATATTGGATCGGGAATTGGTCGGTTTGCGCGCCGTCCAAAGCCCATTCCGGCGAAAAGAAACCCGGGAAGATGAGGAGGTGCACCCATTTCTTCGACGATGCCGCCGCCGCGATGACCTCGTCCAGTTTCGACCAATCGTACGTTCCTTTGGACGGTTCGAGATCTGCCCAGCGGATCTGAATCGCGACCCCACTGATGGACGGATCGTGCAGCGCCTGCAGCCACGTCTTGTTCTCGAGCGCTTTGGTGTCGAGGACGACATCCAGTCCGCTCGGCGCGGCTACCGCGCGCGCTGCCGGCGGCTGCGCAAGCGCGATGGTCGGACGCTGCAGCAGCGCGCCGGTAAGCAGCAGTGATGCGCAGAACACGAGGACATTTGCTCTGGTTGCCGGCCGGTGCATGGCCATATATGCCTCCTCAGGCCGAGTGCCCAAATCAAAGGCGTTGTCGGCCCAGGCGAAGACATGTGCTTGGACGCCGTGTAGCGTGACTCATCCGCGTACGCTTCGCTTTCGGAGGGTCGTCTCGCGGTCTGGCGGAACCGCGGAGAAAAGCGGTACGATTGCTTCGAAGACCGAGGCACTTGTCGTTGAGGAGACGGCCATGAATTCACGCGCCCGAGCCCGGTTCGCGATCGTCGCTTTTCTTTTCGTTTCTTTGCTGCCGGTGACCGCGTGCTCGGGCGCGTCGAAAGCCGCGTCGCAATCCGCAACCGTCTGCAACAACGTCAACGCGACGATCCATGTCGCGGTTGCGTATCACGTCGCAAATCCCGACGGTTGGACTTCAAAAGGGTGGACGGATATCGCGCCGGGGGCGTGTTCGCAAGTGATAGACCCTAGCGTAGCGGGTCAGTCATATTTCGAGTATGCTTACATCTCCAACGACAAGACGACGAATCAGCCCGACTGGGGCGGCTACGACTACTTCTGCTTAGCGTGGGATACGAGTTTTACCAACACGCATGCGAAGGACAACGCCAACTGCACGCGCACCGAAAGTCAAAATGAAGATTGGGTCGGATTTTATTCGGTCGACGCGACCACCGGCCAGCCGACGTCAATCCACTATTGACGCGCCTCGAGCGCCCCGATTTTCGGCGGACCATAAAGGTCCGCCCTACACGAATGCGAGGCGGACCATAAAGGTCCGCCCTACACGAATGCGAGGCGGACCATAAAGGTCCGCCCTACACGAATGCGAGGCGGACCATAAAGGTCCGCCCTAC